>JAQSXO010000432.1 GCA_029256625.1 Cellulosimicrobium sp.
CACGTCGTGACGGAGATCGGCCGCGTGCGCGACCTCGTCGCGCTCCTGCGCGACGGCCGCCCCGACGCGGTCGGGCCGCTCATGAACGCCTCGCACGCGTCGCTGCGCGACGACTACGAGGTGTCGAGCGTCGAGCTCGACGTCGCCGTGGACGCCGCCCGCGTCGCCGGCGCGCTCGGTGCCCGCATGACCGGCGGCGGTTTCGGCGGCTCCGCGATCGCGCTCGTCCGCACCGGCCAGGTCGAGGCCGTCGCCGACGCCGTCCGTGCGGCGTTCGAGCGCGAGGGCCTCGGCGCCCCCGGCTTCCTCCTCGCGACCCCGTCCGCACCGGCGGAGCGGGTCGCCTGACGCGAGCACGACCTCCACACCGCCGAACACGACATGAGGGTCGCTGTGCGACACATGACGACCCTCGTGTCGTGTTCGGCGAGGCCGGAACGTCTCAGAGGTCGTACGTGACGACGAGGGGGGCGTGGTCGCTCCAGCGCTCGTCGTGCGTCGGTGCGCGGTCGACCTCGACCTTGACGACACGTTCGGCGAGCGACGGCGTCGCGAGCTGGTAGTCGATGCGCCAGCCCGAGTCGTTGTCGAACGCGCGCCCGCGCCACGACCACCACGTGAACGGGCCGGGGCCCTCGCCGCCGTGGACGCGGCCGAGGTCGACGAGGCCGACCTGGTCGAGCCACGTGTCGACGTACGCGCGCTCCTGCGGGAGGAAGCCGGCGCTCTTGAGGTTGCCCTTCCAGTTCTTGATGTCGACGTTGTGGTGGGCGATGTTGAGGTCGCCCGCGAGCACGGCCTTCTCCCCCGTGGCCGCGAGCTCGCGCAGCCGCGCGGTGACCTTCTCGAGGTAGGCGTACTTCGCGACCATCGTCTCCGGCTGGCTCACGGTGCCCGAGTGGATGTACGCGGAGACCACGGTGAGGCGACCGCCGTCGGGCAGCTCGAGGTCCGCCTCGACCCAGCGGCCCGTGTCGACGGGCGGCTCCGGCTCGCCCGCGCCCAGACCCACGCGCACGGCCGAGACGGGCAGTCGGGACGCAACGGCGACGCCGGCGCGGCCCTTGATGTCGCACGCCTGGTGCGCGACGTGCCACCCGTCGAGGAGGTCGTTCACGACCGAGTCGGGGGCACGGACCTCCTGGAGCAGCAGGACGTCGGGCGCGCGGGACGCGATCCAGGCGTCCATCCCGCGGCGGTACGCGGCGCGGATCCCGTTGACGTTGGCGGTGGCGATGGTGAGCAAGTGGGCTCGTCCTCCCTCGATGACGGTCGCGCGCGGCCGCCAGACGGTCGCGGCACGCCGGCCATCCCATCACACGCCACCGACAGGACGGGTCCCCGGCGTCACGCGGGCGGCGTGGCCTCGCTCACGCTCACGAGGGCGACGCGGGCGGGCCGGAACGCACCGGCGAGCACCGCCGACACGGCGGCGAGCACGGCGAGGACGACGAACCCGAGCCGGAGGTGATGGGCGGTCGCGAACACGCCCGTGAGCACGCCGCCGAGCACGGCGCCCGCGTAGGTGAAGACGTTGAGGCGCGCGACCGCGCGGTCCGTGACGGTCGCGACGATCCCGGCCGACGGCTCCGCCGACCCCGTGCCCGTGCCTGTCGCCACCGCCTCGCGGGCGCGGTCCCCGATCGCGGAGAACGCGAGCGGGGCGACGACGCCGAGCCCGAGCCCGGTCGCCGCCAGCCCGAGCACCGCGACGGGCCAGCCGGGGGCCGCGGCCACCGCGACGAACCCGAGGGCACCGAGCGTGCCGCCCACCCGCACGACCCGGACCCGGCCGAGACGCTCGACGAGACCGTCCCCCACGAGCCGCGACACGATGAGCGCCGCCTGGTACGCCGCGTACCCCAGGGGTGCGGCGGCAGCGCTCGCCGCGAGGACGTCGCGCAGGAACGTCGCGCTCCAGCTCGACACCGCGGAGTCCGCGACGGGGAACGCGAGCATCCCCGCGCCGAGCAGCGCGATCGTGCCGGCCGCGACCCACGTCACGGTCCCGAGCGGCGCCGCCCCGCGACCGTCGCCCCCCACCCCGACCGCCACCGGGTCCGCCTCGGTCGGCCGCTCCGTGCCCGGAGTCCCGCCCGCGGCCACGACACCCGGGACGGTCGTGCCGCCGTCGGGCAGCCGCAGCGCGAGCCAGACGGCGCCCGCGGCCACGAGCAGCGCCACGAGCGGGAGCGCGACCGGCTGGCCGAGCCCGACGAGCGCGCTGCCCGAGACGGCGAGCGCGCCGAGCACGCCTCCGGCGGCGTTGGCCGCGAAGAACGACGCGAGCAGGCTGCGGCCGTGCGCGCGCTCGACGTCGATCCCCAGCATGTTCATCGCCGCGTCGACCGCGCCGAGCGCGAGCCCGTACAGCCCGATCGCGACGAAGAAGACCGGCCACGACGGCGCGAGCCCGACGCCCGCGACCGCGAGCGCCGCGAGCAGCAGGCCGCCCACGACCACGGCGCGCGCGCCGCGGAGCGCCGCCACGACGCCGGACAGCGCGCTGCCCAGCCCGGCGAAGACGCACACGCCCAGCACGACCAGCGTGACGACGTCGTCGCCCATGCCGAGCCGTTCCTTGTACCCGGGGATGCTCGTGAGCACCACGGCGAACCCGAAGCCCTGCACGGCGTACGCCGCCGTCGTCGCGATGCGCGCCCTCGTCACCCGCGCAGACTAGCGCCTGCGAGCCGCCCCGGGAACGCCGCAGGGCGCGGCCGTGGTGATCCACGGCCGCGCCCTGGGACGAGGTCAGGCGGAGGCGCGCTCCGCCGCGTCGACGACGTTCGCGAGGAGCATCGCGCGCGTCATGGGCCCGACCCCGCCGGGGTTCGGCGAGATCCAGCCCGCGACCTCGGCGACGTCGGGCGCGGCGTCCCCGACGACCCGGCTCTTGCCGGTCTCCGGGTCGACCTCGCGCGAGACGCCGACGTCGATCACGACGGCGCCCGGCTTGACCATGTCGCGCGTGATGATGCCCTGGACGCCCGCCGCCGCGACCACGACGTCGGCGCGGCGCACGAGCTCCGCGAGGTCCGTCGTCCCGGTGTGCGTGAGCGTCACCGTCGCGTTGACCGCGCGGCGCGTGAGCAGGAGGCCGATCGAGCGGCCGACCGTCACGCCGCGGCCCACGACCACGACCTCCTTGCCCGCGAGGGAGATCCCGTGCCGCTCGATGAGCTCGATGATCCCGCGCGGCGTGCACGGGAGCGGCGAGGTGACCTCCTCGTTGACGCGCAGGACGAGGCGCCCGAGGTTGGTCGGGTGCAGCCCGTCGGCGTCCTTGGCCGGGTCGATGAGCTCGAGCACGCGGTTGGTGTCGATGCCCTTCGG
>JAQSXO010000433.1 GCA_029256625.1 Cellulosimicrobium sp.
GCGCCGTCGGGCGAGATGCGGGGCGAGTGCGCCTCCGCGCTCGGCTCGTCGACGAGCGTCCGGCGCGCGCCCGTCGCCGTGTCGATCGCGACGAGCGTGCTGCGCACCTGCGGCCCGGGACCGGCCACCTGCCACGTCGTGACGAGGGTCGTGCCGTCGCCGGACAGGTCGGCGGAGTGGTCGTGCAGCGCGCGGCCCGGCGCTGCCGCGTGCTCGGCGTCGCGGGTCACGTCACGCAGGTCGAGGAGCCGGGGGTCGTGGGGTCCGTGGTCGTCGGTCGCGGCGCCGTCGCCGGGCCCGTCGCCCGACGACGCGGACCGGTCCGGGAGCGGGTGCGCCGGCTCGTCGACGAGGGTCGTGAGGTCGCCGACGAACCGGTGCGCCTCGTCCGGGCCGCGGTCGTGGTCCCACTGGCGCACGGGGTACGCGCTGTGGAGGATCGCCGCCACCTTCGCGTCCTTGCGCGCCGACCGGAGCTCGGCGTCGTGCGCGAGGTCCCGCGCGCTCGGGAGAACCGACGCCGCCACGGACACGACCGGCGCGTCCGTCGCCGCGAGCGGGCCGCTCACACCCGCAGGTGCCGTCGCGACGACGCGCGCCTCGCCCCCCGTCGCCGGGAGCAGCCACAGCGCGGCCTGCGGGTCGTCGTCGGAACCGGCGTCGGGGTCCTGCCGGGCCGAGGTGAACAGGACGTCGCCCGCCCCCGTGAACGTCGCGCTCGACTCGCCCTTGGCGCTGCGCGTGAGCCGACGCGCCGGGGCCTCGCCCGCGGGGTCGACCTCCCACAGCGCGCTCCGGTACCCCGTGCGCTTCGGGTCCAGCGTCTGCACGGTCGTGACCAGGCGCGCGCCGTCGGGCGAGAGCGCGAGCCCGCCGACCCGCGGGATCGCGAGGTAGTGGTCGAGGTCGTGGAACGGGATCTCGGACGGGTCGGAGGTACCGGGCGTGGCGGCGTCATTACTCACCCGTACGTCCTATCACGGCAGCGGCCCGCGCTCGCCTCCGCCCCAGCGTGCCGAGCACGACATGAGGGTCGTTATCGGGCCCATAACAGCCCTCATGTCGTGCTCGACGGCGGGTGTTGTCGTGCTCGGGCAAGGTGCCGACGCACGTCGGTGACCAGACGGCCCGGGCGCGGCGACCCTGGGGTCGTGACGTCACGTCCGGTGAACCGCAGCAGGTCCACGGCCCCGCACGCGACGAGGTCGTTCTGCCGGGCACGGTCCCGCAGGAGCGCCGCGGGCTCGCTGTGGACGTCGACACCGTCCAGCTCGGCGATCAGCCACCGGCCACCGGGCAGCCGCCAGCCCAGGTCACCGCGCCCGAGGAACCGCCCGTCGTCGAGCACCTCTACCTGCAGGTCGTCCGGCGCGATGCCGGACTCCGTGCAGTCGAGCCGTGCGAACGTCTCGAGCGGCGACTCGGCGCGACCGTCGGACTGCGCCCACCAGACGTGCGTCCGCGCGACGCCGCGCCGGCCGCGCGCCAGGTCGTGCGCGTGCGCGAGCCCTTCGGCGCTCAGGAGCCCGCGGTGCCGTGCGCTGTCCATCGCGGCGACGGCGCGCAGCCTGCCCATCTCGGGCACGGCCTGCGCCAGAGCCCAGTCCGGCGTCGCGACCCACCTTCCCTCGACCTGCGTGACGGTCATCCCGTCGTCGAACTGCCGCAGCAGGATGCCGTCGCGGGACCGCCCGGCGCGCGCCCCGGGGAGCGCCACCTCAGGCCTCACGTCCGTGCGGACGCCCTCCACCCCGAGGAGCACCAGCGCGCACGGCCCGACCGCGATCGCGTCCGGGCCGTAGGCGAGCAGCCCGAGCCATGCGGCGCGGCGCCGCAGGTGCTCATGACGGCGTGGTCCGTCCCGATCACGAGGCGGGGCGACGATCGTGTCGAGAACCGCGTGGGTGACCTGGTGCCAGCGGGCCTGGCTCACGAGGCGAGAGCGGCGGTGCGAGCCGACGCCGTGCTCGTCGCACTGCTGCGCGGAGAGCAAGCCCTCCTGCGTGCTGGCAAGGGTGAGGAGCTCCGACGGGACGGTGGCCACGGTGCGCATGCACCGATCGGAGCAGGTCGGGCGGGACGGTCGCCGCCATCCCGGCGACGCCTGTGGACGGGACCGTGGGAGTCACGTCCTGTGGACGGTCTGGACCCGCGGCGGGAGGCCGAGCGGCACATGCCGTGCCGGGCGTGCGCCGTCGAACACGACACGACCCGCCCCCGAACACGACATGAGGGCCGTTATGGGCTCCATAGCGACCCTCATGTCGTGTTCGGTGGGGTGGGGTGGGGCGGGGTCAGTCGTCCCGCTTCGACATCTCGGCGAGCATGGCGTTGTACTCCTGGAGCTCGGCGTCGCCGTCGCGGTCGGCCTGGCGGTCGCTGCGCTTGGCCTCGCGCTCGTCGGAGCGCGTCCACATGACCGCGACCACGATGGCGAGGATGAGCGTCGGGAGCTCGCCGATGCCCCAGGCGACGCCGCCGCCGCGCTGCTGGTCGGCGATGGCGCTCGGGCCCCACTCGCGGCCGAGCAGGCCGAACCACTCGGGCACGAGCAGCACCTCGCCCGACGTCAGCGCGACGCCGAAGAACGCGTGGAACGCCATGGTCGCGAAGAGCAGGAGCAGGCGCTGCGGGTAGGGCGGCCGGTGCGGGCCCGGGTCGATCCCGACGAGCGCGTTGGCGAACAGGTACCCCGCGAGCGTGAAGTGCGCGAGCATCGCGAGGTGCCCGGCGTACGTCGTCAGGGCGTACTCGAACGCGGGCGTGTAGTAGAAGACGATCATCGAGCCGGCGAAGTTCACCGCGGCGACGATCGGGTTGGCGAAGAACTGGCCCACGCGCGACGTCACGATCGCGAGCACCCACTCGCGCGGGCCGCGGGACCCGTCCTTGCGCGGCGGCACCGCACGCAGGAGCAGCGTCACGGGCGCGGCGAGCACGAGGAAGATCGGCACGACCATGGCCAGGATCATGTGCTGGACCATGTGCGCGCTGAACAGCACGTGGCCGTACATGGCCGGCCCGCCCGAGGTCACCCAGAAGAGGATGACGATGCCGATGCACCACGAGACCGTGCGGCCCACCGACCACGAGTCGCCGCGCTTCGCGAGGCGACGCACCCAGCGCAGGTAGACGACGAGCGCCGCGACGCACGCGAACGCGGGCAGCAGGTCCCAGCGCCACTCGGTGAACCAGCGCGCGAGCGTCGGCTCCGGCGGCAGCGCGTGCCCCGTCACCTGGTACGCGGCGGAGGTGTCGAGCGGCTCCTCCTGCGGCACCGGCGGCGCGGTCGACCCGAGCGCGACGGCGACGCCGGACACCGCGCCCATGAT
>JAQSXO010000434.1 GCA_029256625.1 Cellulosimicrobium sp.
CCGGCGGCGAGGCCGGTCATCGCGCCGACCTGCGCCGTCTGGAGCCAGCCGCCCGCGACGTCGACGGGCGCGTTCTCGGCGCTCGTCCCGCCGAGGATGAGGGGGTTGAGGATGACGATGTACGCCATCGCGAAGAAGGTCACCAGCCCGCCGCGGAGCTCGCGCCCCGTGGTCGAGCCGCGCTCGGTGATCTTGAAGAAGCGGTCGAGCCGGCCGGTGGCCGGGCCGGTGCCGCGTGCGTCGTCGTTCTCGGCGGTCTCCCGCCGCATGCCGAGGAGGGTCACGTCCTTGTGTCCTTTCGGTGCGAGATCGCGGTGCTGATCGGCGCGGCGGCCGGTCAGTACTCGATCCGGGACTCGAGGACGCGCCAGGCGTCGAACGGCGCGGTGGCGGTGGCTGTGCGCTCGTGCACGACCTGCATGCTCCGGTCGGCCGGGTCGGCGGCGAAGAAGTCGTAGAACTCCGCGTCGTCGAACCCGGCGCTCGCGGCGTCGTGGCGGTCGGCGGCGAAGTACACGGTCTGCACGCGCGCCCAGAGAGCCGACGCGAGGCACATGGGGCACGGCTCGCAGCTCGAGTAGAGCGTCGCGCCCGTGAGGTCGAACGTGCCGAGCGCGGCACACGCGCGACGGATCGCGGTGACCTCGGCGTGCGCGGTGGGGTCGTTGTCCTGCGTGACCCGGTTGTTGCCCTCGAACACCTGCCCGTCGGCGGTGACGACGACGGCGCCGAAGGGTCCTCCGGCGTTCGCGACGCTGTCGACCGCGAGGGCGACGGCTCGGTCCAGGTGTGCTGCGTCCACGACAAGAGTGTCCATGGTGAGTCTCCACGGTTCGGGCAGCGACGCCGGGTGCTCCGCCTCCGGCTTCCGGCTCGTCGGTGACCCGGGAGGAGGCGGCCGGCGGGCCGCTGCAGGCGAGTTGTCACTTCCGCCTGGTTGGTAGCTGCCGGTGTCGGATCGATCGCGTCGACCACCGAGCGTGTCGCTCGGCCCGGGCCCGCCGTTGGCACGCACGACGCTAGCAGCGCGTGACCCGCGACACAAGAGTTTCGGAAGAACTTTTCCACAGTGTGGACATCCGTGTGGAGGGACCGGATCCCGCGGGCCCGTTGCGGAAGGAACTGCCGCCCGGAAGAGTTGTCCCAGCGCAGGTCCGACCCACGGTCGGACCGCAGGTACCGAACGAAGGTCCGACGCCGGGGGCGTCGCCCGTCCCCGTCCACCCGGAGGCCCCGTGACCGAACCCGCTCCGCCGTCGTCGTTCCCGATCGTCCGCGTCCCCGCCCGGCCGGGCCCGCCGCTGCGCTTCCAGCTCCGTCCCGTCGCGCCCTCCCTGCGCTCGTTCCTCGCGACCGAGGCGGGCGGCGCGGTGCTGCTGCTCGTCGCGACCGTCGTCGCGCTCGTCTGGGCGAACTCCGCCTGGTCCGGCGCGTACGACGACCTGTGGTCCGCGACGGCGGGCTGGCACGTCGGGCCGTGGTCGTTCGAGATGGACCTGCACCACTGGGTCAACGACGCCGCGATGGCCGTCTTCTTCCTCGTCATCGGGCTCGAGATCAACCGCGAGGTGACGAGCGGCGAGCTCCGCAACCGGCGGACCGTCGCGGTGCCCGCCCTCGGCGCGCTCGGCGGCCTCGCCGTCCCCGCCCTCATCTACGTCGCGTTCAACGCCGGCTCCCCCGCGCAGCACGGCTGGGGCATCGTCATGTCGACCGACACGGCGTTCCTCGTGGGCATCCTCGCCCTGTTCGGACCGCGCTGCCCGGACCAGCTCCGGCTCTTCCTCCTCACGCTCGCCGTCGTGGACGACATCGGCGCCATCACCGTCATGGCGCTCTTCTACACCGACGACCTCTGGCTCCCGGGGCTGCTCGTCGCCGCCGTGCTCGTCGCCGTCATCCTCGCGCTGCGCTGGCTCGGCGTCTGGCGGCTCACCCCGTACGCGCTCGCGGGGATCGCCCTGTGGGGCGCGGTCTACGCGTCCGGCGTCCACGCGACGCTCGCGGGCGTCCTCGTGGGCCTGCTCGTCCCGTCGCGCTCGTCGCGGCCCGTCGACGTCGCGGTCGTGCCCAAGTACGCCAAACGCCTCGCCCAGGAGACGACGGCGGAGCGCGAGCACCTCACCGAGCTCGCCGCGCGCGCGGCGGTGCCCACGAGCGAGCGCCTCCAGCGCGTCCTGCACCCGTGGAGCGCGTACGTCGTCGTGCCCGTGTTCGGCCTCGCCAACGCGGGCGTGCAGCTCGATGCCGAGTCGCTGCGGACCGCGGCGACGTCCCCCGTGACGATCGGCGTCGCCGTCGCGCTCGTCGTGGGCAACGCCGTCGGCATCTTCGGCGCCGCGACGCTCGCCCTGCGCCTCGGGCTCGGCGACCTCCCCGGGCGCGTGCGCTACTCCCACCTGCTCGGCGGGGCGATCCTCGCCGGCATCGGTTTCACGATCTCGCTCTTCATCGCCGAGCTCGCGTTCGACGACGAGGCGCTCATCGAGCAGGCCAAGATCGGTATCCTCGCGGGCTCGCTCGTCGCCGCCGTGCTGGGCTCCCTCGCGCTCCGGTTCGTCGGCGAGCGCTGGCCCCTGTGCTCCCCCGGCGCCGACGGCCCCCCACCCGATCTCCCACCCCTCCCCTGGCGCCCACCCGCGACCACCTGAGCACCCCAGCCCCCGCCGAGAGAGAACCCGGGCCCGCCGAGGTAGAACCCCGGTCACGCGAGGTAGAGCCCTGGTGGGCCGAGGTAGAACTCTGGTCGGGCGAGGTAGAACCCCGGTCGGGCGAGGTAGATCCCCGGTCGGGTCGCAGGCCCGCGTGGTGGGTCCGCGGCGCGGGTGGCCTCGGTGCTCGGGGCTGCGGCGCCGTCACCCTGGTCTGTCGGCCGTGGGTTCGAGGAGCGCCGCTCTGACGCCCCTTCGCATCCGAGCCCACCCCCACCGCTCGGCGATCGTCTCGCCCCGGTCGCCCACTCGCGACCATCGGGTGGCCCACGGGGGCGGGTGCGCCCGTGTCGACTCGGCATGAGCCCGACCAGGCCGTCCCGGGGGGTCGAGCAGGCGACAAGGACGCGTCCCGCGCGCCAGACGCGCCTGAACCACCTGCTCGCGTGACGGCGCCGCGACCGGCTACCCGTTCCGGGCGCGGCGGTGCGGCGACCCGGATGACGCCGCGGCGCAGGCCGAACCCCACCCCGCGGGCGGTCGCCCGAGGCGGGAACCGACCAGGGCGAGACGACGTCGGGCGGGGTGGGTGGTGGTGCCGCGTCGTGGCGGGCCTGGCGGGAGCCGCGAGGAACGAGCGGCGGATGGTAGACGCGGCACCACCACCCACCCCGACCACCC
>JAQSXO010000435.1 GCA_029256625.1 Cellulosimicrobium sp.
CTCGGTGAACGTCACGCACCCGGCGTTCTCCATCGCGCCCATGTTGTACTCGGGCACGAAGAGCTGGTCGTACTTGTCGAACGGGTACGGGTGCTCGAAGGCCTGCTCGAAGAACGAGAAGCCCTCGCGGGTCTTGTCGAACACGTAGTCGGCGTCCATGTGGTCCGCGAGCGAGGCGCGGCAGAAGACCCCGAGGGGGATCGTGCGCCCGTCGGAGGACGTCAGCTCGCTGCGCTCCACGACGTACGGGCCGGCGACGAGCGCGGTGATGTAGGAGGAGATGCGCGGCGTCGGCTCGAACGCCCAGCGGGCGACCTCGACGTCGCCCGCGCCGGTGCCCGTCGGGTCGGCCTTCGTGCCGAGCGCCTCGGGCGCCGGGGTCGGCTGGTTGCTCACGACCTGCCACGCGGCGGGGGCCGTGACCGTGAACGCGAACGTCGCCTTGAGGTCGGGCTGCTCGAAGACCGCGAACACGCGCCGCGAGTCCGGGACCTCGAACTGGGTGTAGAGGTAGACCTCGCCGTCGACCGGGTCGACGAACCGGTGCAGGCCCTCGCCGGTGTTCGTGTACGCGCAGTCGGCGACGACGCGCAGCTCGTTCTCGGCCGCGAGGCCGTCGAGCGCGAGGCGCGAGTCCGCGAAGACCTCCGCCGGGTCGAGGGACCGGCCGTTGAGCACGACCTCGCGCACGGTCGGGGCGACGAGGTCGACGAAGGTGCTCGCCCCCTCGGTCGCGGTGAACCGCACCACGGTCGTCGACGCGAACGTCGTCGCCCCCGTCGTGAGGTCGAGCTCGACCTCGTAGGACTGGACGTCGACGATCGCCGCGCGCTCGCTCGCCTCGGCGCGGGTGAGGTTCTCTCCGGGCACTGCATCTCCTCGGTCTCGGGTCGGGCCGGGCGGCCTCGACGGCGGCCTGTGGGCCACGGACGATCATCCCACGGGCGCCCGCGCCTGCCCCCGGGAATACCCTCCGGGAATACGCTGCGGCCGCCCGGTGTCGAGACTGGGTGGGCGACGGCGTCGGCCGTCCGAGCGCGCCGCCCTGCCACTCCGGCGACCCGGGTCCACCGGGCGCCGCCCACGACGAAGGAGACCCGTCCCGTGACCCTCACCGCGACGTCCGACACCACCGCGACCGAGGACGCCGTGCGCGTCGCCGACTTCTGGTTCGACCCCGTGTGCCCGTGGGCGTGGATGACGAGCCGCTGGATGGGTGAGGTCGAGCAGGTGCGCGACGTCACCGTCCGCTGGCACGTCATGAGCCTCGCCGTGCTCAACGAGGGCCGGGACCTGCCGGAGGAGTACCGCGAGCTCATGGAGAAGGCGTGGGGCCCGGTACGCGTGGTCACCGCCGCGCGCGTCGAGCACGGCGAGAAGGTCGTCAAGCCGCTCTACGACGCGATCGGGACGCGCCTGCACCCGGGCGGCCGCACGGACTACGACGCGGTGCTGCTCGAGGCGCTCGCGGAGGTGGGCCTGCCCGCGTCGCTCGCGGAGGCCGCGGGCTCCGACGCCTACGACGAGCAGCTCCGCGCGTCGCACGCCGAGGGGATCGGGCGCGTCGGCGAGGACGTCGGCACGCCCGTCGTCGCGTTCGGCGACACCGCGTTCTTCGGCCCGGTCGTGACGCCCGCCCCGAAGGGCGAAGCCGCAGGTCGGCTGTGGGACGGGTGCGTGCTCGTCGCGAGCACCCCCGGCTTCTTCGAGCTCAAGCGCACGCGCACCCAGGGGCCCGTCTTCGACTGACCCGGTCGCGGCGCGCGACCCCGCCGACGGGACCGTCCGGCCGTCGGCGGGGTTCGACCCGCACGGGTGCCTCGTGCCATGCTTCGTCAGGTCGCGGGCGGTGTCAGGAGCGCCCGCCGCCCGGTCGTGCCGGGCGAGTCCGACGAGGAGCCCGCGAGGAGCCGCATGTCCCCGAACGCACCCGTGCCACCCCCGCCGCCGCCCCCCGGCGGCGTCCCCGGGCGTGCGGCCGGTCGGGACGACGCGCAGCCGACCCAGGCGTTCGCCGGCCCGGTGCCCGGCGTCGCGGCCGCCGTGCCGCCGTCCTTCGCGCCCACGAGCGGGCCGACCGCCCAGGCGCCGCGCGTCACCCCTGCGGACGGGCAGCCGACCGTCGTCGCGTCGTCGTTCCAGCCGACGACCGTCCAGCACGTCACGCCGATCACCCAGCTCCCGACGGCGGCCCAGCCCGCGGTCCCCGCGCCGTCGCCGGTGCCCCCGCAGCGCGTGCGCTACGCCACCGAGCAGAACGGGTTCGGCGTGGCCGCACCCGTCGGCACGGCCGCGGCCCGACCTGCCTACGCCCCCGCGGACGCCGCACCGACCGGCTACGCGTCGACGAGCGCCTACCCGGCACCGGCGGCCACGGGGTACGAGCCCGCGGCGCAGGCGGGCTACGCCTCGGCCGCGCCCCAGCAGCCTCAGCCCGCCTACCACCCGCCGGCGTCGGTCGCGCCGTCCTCGCCCGCGCCGCGCGCGGCCGGCGGGTCGGGCGGCTCGGGCACGACGCCCCGACCGCCCGCCGGTCGTGACGGGGGCGGCGCTGGCGGTGGCCGCCGGTCGGACCGGCTGAGCCCCGGGTGGATCGCGTTCATCGTGGTCGACGCGCTGCTCGTCATCGGCGCGATCGTGTTCGCGATCTCCCTGCTCGGGGGCGGCGGCGGCGACCCTGCGGGCGACGCGACGACGCCCCCGGCGGCGTCCGCCACCGAGAGCACCGGGGAGACGCCGCCGGCCGAGCCCACCGTGTCCGAGACGTTCGCCTCGGAGTCCCGCAACATCACGTGCGAGGTCACCGACGTCAGCGCGACGTGCGTGATCGCCCAGCTCGGGACCCAGCCGGCGCCGGTGGCCGGCTGCGACGGCACGGTCGGGTACAAGGTGGTCCTCGGCGCCGACGGCAGCGTCGAGCAGCCCTGCGTCCCGGCGGCCGAGCAGCCGCAGCCCGCTCCGGGCGACACCGCGGTCCTCGACTACGGCACCTCCAGGACGGTCGGCCCGTTCACGTGCGACAGCGCGGAGACGGGCATGACGTGCCGCGACGACGCGTCGGGCAAGGGGTTCACGATCGCCCGGGCCGGCATCCGGACGCTCTGACCGGCTGAGAGCCGCTCCGAGAAGAGCCGGGCGGTCCCGGCACCACGAAGGGCCCGCGGCGGGCGAACCGCCGCGGGCCCTTCGCGCTGCTCACGTCACCAGATGCGCACCCGCTCCTCGGGGGCGAGGTACAGCGCGTCGCCCGGCTGCACGTCGTAGGCGGCGTAGAACTCGTCGACGTTGCGCACGACGCCGTTGCACCGGAACTCGTTGGGGG
>JAQSXO010000028.1 GCA_029256625.1 Cellulosimicrobium sp.
GGCCTCGGCGAAGCGGCCGGCGGCCTCGCGCTCCTCGTCGGACAGCGGCTCGTCGCCGACCTCGATGCCGAGCCCGCCGACGAGCGCGCCCGTGCCGTCCACGAGCCAGAAGGTGAACCACGCCGACGGGCCGACCCCGGCCTCGGCGAGGAGCGGGCGCCACGGCGCGGGCACGTCGTCGGGGCCGAACACCGCGGACGTCGCGCCCGTCGGCGGCAGGACCGCCGTCGGGCCCCGGCCGCGCACGAGCGCGGCACCCTCCGTGGAGCACACCGAGCGCAGCACCACGCCGGCCTCGGCGACGACCATCGAGACGACCGCGCGGCCGAGGACCGCGCACGCACCGCGCGCCGCGTGGTCGGCCACGGCCTCCGGCGACCGGGCCTCGTGGAGCGGGACGAGCGCGTCGGTGAGCGCCTCGAGCCGCCGGGCGGTCCGGCCCGCGCCCCGCTGGGCGTCCACGCGCCGGCACAGGGCGCTGATGGTCGCGAGGAACTCGTCGCGGTCGAGCGGCTCCGGCAGGTAGGCGTCCGCCCCGCCCTCGAGGCCGGCGGTGCGGGCCGCGGCGTCGACGTCGGTCGCGGACACGTGCAGGACCGGCACCGTGGGCCGTCGCCGGGTCCGCCTTGAGCCGGCTGCACACCTCGCGACCCGGGATGTCCGGCAGGTTGACGTCGAGGACGACAGCGTCGACGTGCGCCGACGCCCGGGCCAGCGCCTCGCTCCCGGTCCCGGCCTCGACGACGTCGAACCCGGCGCGGCGGAGCCAGCTCGCCATGACGTAGCGGTGCGCGTGCGTGTCGTCGACCACGAGCACGGTGCGTTCGGCGTTCATCGAGCGCCCGCCTCCCGGCGCAGGGTCGCGACGAGGCGGTCGCGGTCGATGCCCGACTTCGCGAGGAACGGGGCGTCGCCGATCCCCGCCGGCGCGGGCGCGCTCGACATGAGCACCGTCGCGGTCGCGGGGTAGAGGCCCTGGATCGTGGACCGGAGCGTCAGCCCGTCCGTCCCCGGGAGGCACACGTCCAGGAGCGCGACGTCCGCCGCGCCGTCGTGCAGGAGTGCCAGCGCGTGGGACGCGTCGTGCGCGACGCTGACCCGCGCGGCGTCGTCGCGGAGCATCGAGGAGACGACCGAGGCGTAGGCCCGGTCGTCGTCGACGACGAGCACGTGCCCGAGGCCGCCGTCCGCCTCGTCGGGCTCGGGCCGCGCGTCCGTCGGGAGCGACTCGTCGACGGACAGCGACGGGAGCCGGAGCGTGAACACGCTCCCGTCCCCGGGACGCGACGTCGCGACGAGCGTCCCACCGAGCGCCTCGGAGGTCCGGCGCGCGTACGGCAGCCCGAGACCCGTGCCCCGCACGGTCGGCTGGAGCCGGTTGGGGACCTGGACGAACTCCTCGAACACGGCGTCGAGCTGGTCCGCGGGGATGCCGAGGCCGGTGTCGTGGACGTCGAACCGCACGACCTCTCCGTCGGCCTCCGCCCGGAGCACGACCTCGCCGTGGTCCGTGAACTTCACGGCGTTCGTGAGCAGGTTGCGCAGCACGCGGGACAGGAGCCGGCGGTCGGTGACGAGCGCGAGACCGGGTTCGGCGACGGTCCGCAGCACGACGCCCGGGCGCACCACGGGCAGGGTCGTGCCGCGCAGCTCGTCGAGCAGCTCCGCCACGTCCACCGGTCCGGGCGCGACGTCCTCGTGCCCGGCCTCGGCACGCGCGAGGTCGAGCAGCTCGTCGACGAGGGCGAGGAGCGTCGCGGCGCTCTCACGGAGGAAGCCCACCTGCTGGGTCTGCTCGCCGTCGAGGTGGGAGTCGGCGAGCAGCGAGGTCAGCCCGAGGATCGAGTTCACGGGCGAGCGGAGCTCGTGGCTCACGTTGCGCAGGAAGCGCGTCTTCGCCTCGTTCGCGGCGGCGAGCTCGCGCCCCCGCTCGTCGAGCTCGGCGTAGAGCGCGACGACGCCGGTGTTGGTCTCCTCGAGCTCGGAGGAGAGCTGGTCGTACATCGCGAGGACGCCCCGGTTCGTCTCCTCCAGCTCCACGTTGAGGCGCCGCTGCTCCTCCTGCTGGCGGGTGAGCTCGTCGAGGGTGCGGACCAGCTCCGCGTTCTGGACGCGCAGCTCGTCGACCGCGTCGGCCACGTGCGCGGCCGCGGTGGACCGCCGCACGGCCGCGAGCGTCACCTCGTCGGTGCGCGCGGTCGCGGGGAGCGACTTGGTGAGCAGGACGCGCGTCCCGGTCGGGTCGACCTCGAGCCCGCGGACGAGCCGCCGCGCCGCGGGGACGCCGCCGTCGCTCGAGTCGCCCTCGACGAGGAACGGCGTGCCCGCCACGATCTCGGCACGCAGCGTCGCCACCACGACGTCGGCGGTGCCGGAGGCGACGGCGGACCGGCCGATCTCGGACAGCGCGGTCGCGACACGCACCTGGTCCTGCGTGTCCAGGCCGAGCTGTCGGCAGATCTCCCGCCCTGCCCGGCGCAGCGCGATGACGTCGGAGTCGGAGCGGAGCTGGGTGACGAGCAGCGTCGTGCTCATGCCGCCTCCGGGCCGACCGGGAGCACGGCCACGCACGAGTCGTCCCGGCGCACCGCGTGGTCGCGCAGGACGACGCCCGCGACGACGAGCGGCGAGCGGGTCGCGAGTCCCGGGTAGTCGGCGAGCGACCACCGGGCGGTCAGCCCGTCGCTGTGCAGCACGACGACGTCCCCGGCCTCGACCGGGTACGTCGTCTCGCGCAGCGGGCGCCCCCGGGTGCCGGCGATGCCGGGATAGCTCACGAGCCCGCGCGTCCGCCCGCCGTGGACGGTCCCGGCGATGTTGCCCAGGCCGGCGTACCGGAGCACCCCGCCCCCGGCTGCCTGGGCGACGGAGACGGCGGCGCCGCGCGTGCCGCCGAGCGCCGCGTGCACGCGCTCCAGGAGCGCGACCGGGGGCCCGGCCGGCGCATCGAGGAACGCGCGCACGGCGGCGCCCGACGCCGCGGCGGCGAGCGGCCCGTGCCCCAGGCCGTCGGCGACGAGGAGGCTCGGGACGCCGTCGTCGTGGCGCACCGCGAGCGCGTCTCCGCACACCGACTGGCCCGTCATCGGCCGGGTGATGCCCGTGGGCTCCGCGAGCCCGGCCACCGTCCCGTGCGCGGCGAACGTCGCCGCGATGACCGTCCCGCGACCGGGGGACGTCCACGCGTCCCAGGAGGACGCGAGCCGCGGCAGCGTGCCCAGGCCGATGCCGAGCGTGCCGCGGCTCGAGACACCGTCGCGCATGGCGGCGCCGATGTCCCGCATGCCCGGACCGGAGTCCACCGCGAGCACCTCGAGCGCGGTGTCGTCGCCGGTGCGTCGCACGCGGACCAGCATCGAGCCCGACCCGGCGTGGCGGCACTGGTTGGTCGCGAGCTCCGAGACCACGAGCCCGATCTCGGCCGCCCGGTCGTCGTCGAGGCCGAGGCTCCGGGCCACGGTGCTCGCGCCGCGACGCACGCTCCCGACCGCCGACGGGTGGTCCACGGTGTACCAGGTGCCGTCCTCGACGATGCTGCGGCGCTCGTCGGGACGGTCGGGAGCCGGGCTCATCGGGACCAGGTGGCGATCTCGACGCGGGTGCCCGCACCCGGTGCCGTGTCGATCGCGAAGTGCTGGACGAGCCGGCGCGAGCCCGACAGGCCCAGGCCGAGGCCGCTCCCGCTGGTCCACCCGTCGGTGAGCGCGAGGTCGAGGTCCGGGATGCCCGGCCCGTCGTCCGAGAAGACGGCGCGCACGCCGGTCCGGGGACCCTCGGTGACGAGCTCGACCTCGGCCTCGCCGCCCCCGCCGTAGACGAGCGTGTTGCGCGCGAGCTCGCTGGCCGCGGTGACGAGCTTGGTCTGGTCGACGAGCGACAGGCGTGCCTGCTGCGCGAGCGTCCGGACGAGCTGGCGGACCCGGACGACGTCGGAGTCCGTGCGCACCGGCACGCGCTCGGCCGTCGACGTCGGCGGGGTCGTCGTCGTCATCTCTCCTCGCGCTCGGCGGCCGCGAGGAGCACGTCCTCGGCGGACCGCTCCTCGGGCGCGAGGAGCGCGAGGCCGCGCTCGACGTCGAGGGCCGTGCGGACGTCGCCGAGCGACAGCCCGAGCTCGACCATCGTGATCGCGACCGCGGGGCGCATCCCGACGACGACGGTCGTCGCGTCGAGCACGTGGGAGATGCCCGCGACGGACGCGAGCATGCGCCCGATGAAGGAGTCGACGATCTCCAGCCCGGAGATGTCGATGATCACGCCCCGCGCTCCGGTGTCCGTGATCCGCTGGGCGAGGTCCTCCTGGAGCCGCAGCGCGGTGTCGTCCTGGAGGTCGACCTGGATCGAGACGAGGAGCGTGGAGCCGATCTTGAGGATGGGGACGGCGTCGGTCATGCCGGGAGCCCGGTCCGCCGGGTGTCGCGGCCCGCGCGCAGCGCGTCGACGAGCGCGTCCGCGAGGGTCGCGCGCGTGCGGATGTCGCCGAACTCGATGCCGAGCGCGACGATCGTCTGGGCGATCTGCGGGCGGATGCCGCTGATCGTGCACTCGGCGCCCATGAGGCGTGCCGCGACGACGGTCTTCAGCAGGTGCTGCGCGACCTGGGTGTCCACCGCGGGGACGCCCGTGATGTCGATGATCGCGTGCTCGCTGCCCGTGTCGACGAGCGTGTTGAGCAGCTTCTCCATGACGACCTGGGTGCGCGCCGAGTCGAGCGTGCCGACGAGCGGCACCGCGACGATGCCCTCCCAGAGCTTCACGACGGGGGTCGAGAGCTCGAGGAGCTGCTCGGCCTGCTCGGCGATGATCGCCTCGCGCGCGGCGGCGAACGTCTCGAACGTGAAGAGGCCGAGCTGGTCGACCAGGCGCAGGAGCGGGGTGACGTCGGTGTCGGCGTCCGTCACCGCGGCGAGCCGGTACAGGCCCTCCTTGAGCGCGAACACGCCGATCGCCGTCTCGCGCGGCGTGAACCCGAGGCGGGCGCGCGCGGAGGAGACGTCGGCGAGGATGCCGCGGAGCTGGTCGAACGCGGCGTCGGACAGGATGACGCCGCCCGACCGCAGGCCGTCGAGGAGCGCGTCGAGGATCTCGCCCTGCTCCCGCTCGAGCTCGCCGCGCGAGGTGCGGCCGTACAGCTCGTGCGCGGCGGCCTCGAGCCAGGCGCTGCGCACGTCGTCGGCGTGCTCCGTCAGGAGGTGGGCAAGGGTCTCGGGTGTGGCGGCGTCGGCCATCGGTGTCCTTCCGGGTTGAACGACGCCGAACGGGCTCGCGGCTGTCGCGCCGTCAGTGTACGCAGGGCGCGCGCACACGCAGCACGACCGGAGGGCTGTCGTCCACTGGACGATGGCCCTCCGGTCGTGCTCGGCGGGATGCGGGTCAGTTGCGCAGGTCGAGGTACCGGTCGATGAGGGCCGCGGTGGACGGGTCCTGCGCGGCGAGGGCGTCCTCGTCGCCCGCGACGGCGGGCGCGATCTCGAGCGCGAGCTTCTTGCCGAGCTCGACGCCCCACTGGTCGAAGCTGTCGATGCCCCACACGACGCCCTGCACGAACGTGATGTGCTCGTAGAGCGCGATGAGCTGGCCCAGGACCGACGGCGTGAGCGCGGGCGCGAGGATCGACGTCGTCGGGCGGTTGCCCGGGAACGTCCGCGCGGACACGAGCTCCTCCGCCGTCCCCTCCGCGCGGACCTCGTCGGCGGTCTTGCCGAAGGCGAGCGCCTTGGTCTGCGCGAAGAAGTTCGCGAGGAACAGCCCGTGGACGTCCGCGCCCGGCTGGACGGCGCCGCCGTCGCCGACCTCGTCCGTGAGCGGGTGCGCGGGGTTCGCGACGGCGATGAAGTCCGCCGGGATGAGCCGCGTGCCCTGGTGGATGAGCTGGTAGAACGCGTGCTGGCCGTTGGTGCCGGGCTCGCCCCAGAAGATCTCGCCCGTCTCCGTCGTCACGGGCGAGCCGTCCCAGCGCACGCGCTTGCCGTTGGACTCCATCGTGAGCTGCTGGAGGTAGGCCGGGAACCGGTGCAGGTACTGCGCGTAGGGGAGCACCGCGTGCGTGTGGGCGTCGAGGAAGTTGACGTACCAGACGTTGAGCAGGCCCAGGAGGACCGGCACGTTGCGCTCGAACGGCGTGCGGCGCACGTGCTCGTCGATCGCGTGGAAGCCCGCGAGCAGCTCGGCGAAGCGGTCCGGGCCGATCGCGATGGCGAGCGACGTCCCGATCGCCGAGTCCACGGAGTAGCGCCCGCCGACCCAGTCCCAGAACCCGAACGCGTTGGCCGGGTCGATGCCGAACGCCGCGACCTTGTCGAGCGCGGTCGAGACGGCCACGAAGTGCTGCGCGACGGCGGCCTGGCGAGCCTCGTCCGTGTCGTCGAGAGCGCCGACCGCGGCGAGCTCCGTCCACAGCCAGTCGCGCGCGAGGCGTGCGTTCGTCAGGGTCTCGAGCGTGCCGAACGTCTTGGACGCGACGATGAACAGCGTCGTGCGCGGGTCGAGTCCCGCCGTCTTCTCCGCGACGTCCGTCGGGTCGATGTTCGAGACGAACCGGACCTCGATGTCCTGGTGCTTGTAGGGGAGCAGCGCCTCGTACGCCATGACCGGGCCCAGGTCGGAGCCGCCGATGCCGATGTTCACGACCGTGCGCACGCGCTCGCCCGTGACGCCCGTCCACTCGCCCGAGCGGACCTTGTCCGCGAACGCGTAGACCTTCGCGAGCTCGGCGTGCACGTCCGCGTCGACGTCCTGCCCGTCGACGACGAGGTGCTCGTCGTCGCCCAGCGGGGTCGGCCGGCGCAGGGCGGTGTGCAGGACGGCGCGGTCCTCCGTGACGTTGATGTGCTCGCCCGTGAACATCGCCTCGAGGCGGTCGTCGAGGCGGACCTCCTCGGCGAGCCGCACGAGCAGCTCGAGCGTCTCGTCCGTGACGAGGTTCTTCGACAGGTCGACCGTGAGGTCGGCGGCCTGGTGCGTGAGGCGGCGCGCGCGGTCCGGGTCGGCCGCGAACCAGGTGCGCAGGTCCGGCTCCACGGTGTCGCGGTGCACGGTCAGCGCGGTCCAGGACGGCGTGGTGGTGGGGTCGATCGGCGGCGGCACGGGCTGCGAGGTCATGACCACCAAACTACTGACCGACGTCGGCGCACGCCCACCCCGACCGTCCCGCGGTCGATGGTCCGGTGGCCTGACGAACGGGCGCCGTCGGTCCCTGGCGGTGAGCGGCCGTGGTGCCGACGAGTCCCGGTCAGTCGGGGTCGTGCCGGCGGACGAACTCCTGGACGACCGGCAGGACGCGCTCCGGCAGCTGCCACAGCACGCCGTGCCCTCCGCCGGCGACGATCTCGACCTCCGCGTCCGGCACGTGGTCGAGCACGCGTCGAGCCGCTGCCCGCGGGTCGCCCAACCGGGTCTCGGCGCCGAAGAACGCGAGGGTGGGGGTGGTGATCGCCGCGAGCCCCGCGTCGTCGAGCGGGCTCGGCCAGGGCGTGCGACGCCGGAAGCGCATCGCCGCGCGGGCCAGCTCTCGGTCCTCGTCGGTGACGTCGACGCCGGGGCTCAACCAGGAGTCGAGCCGCGCGAAGGCTCGCCGCGTGGGGAACAGGGCGGTGCCGACCATCCGCGCGAGGACCTTGGGCGACGGCCTGACGAGCGTGCTGACCCCCTCGCCGAGGACGAGGCTCGCCAGGCGCTCCGGGGCGCGGCCGCCGAGGAGTGCGGCGAACCAGGCGCCCTCCGAGTAGCCGAGCACGTGCGCGCGCTCGACCCCGAGCCCGTCGAGCAGCTGCGCGCCCCAGGCGCCGTAGTCGGCCGGCCGGGCCAGCGGCGCCGTCTGCACGCTCCGCCCGGCGGTCCCGACGACGTCGGGCGCGTGGACGACGCGGTCCTCGGCCAGGCGCGCGACGACGGCGTGCCAGCTCAGGCCGGTGCCGTTGAGGCCGTGCAGCAGCACGAGCGGGATCCGTTCCCCGGTGCCGGACGTGCGCACGTGGGTGGGGCCGAACGACGTACTGACCACGGTCTCGGTGAACGGGAGCGGCCAGCGCGCCGCCAGGTCGACGTAGGCGCGCTCGTAGGCGAGTCGTGCGGCATCGTCGCGGAACGCACCGACGGAGGTGGTCATGGCGAGCTCCTCAACTTGATGATATGTCCGTACCATAATGGTGGTACGGGCATATCATCAAGCCCGTGGCGGAGCCGGGTCGGACCGGGAGCGCCGGGGAGGAGCGGTCATGCCGCGGCTGGTCGACCATGCGGAACGACGCGAGCAGATCACGGACGCGGCGCGGCGCGTCATCGGGCGGGCCGGGCTCGACGCCGCCACGTTCCAGGCGGTCGCGGCAGAGGCCGGCGTCTCGGTGCGCCTGGTCCAGTACTACTTCGGCAACAAGGACGGGCTGCTCGCCGCCACGCACCGGGCGGTGGTCGATGCGTCCGCGGCCCGCTTCGGCGCCGGCGGGGCTGCACCCGGGACGCTCCCTCCGCCGCGCGACGCGCTGCGGGGGGTCGTGGCGGCGCTCCTGCCGCTCGACGCCCAGCGGCGGGCGGACGCCGTCGTGCTCGCCGCGTTCCACGCGGCCGCGCTGACCCGGGACGCCGCGGCCCGGGAGGCGCTGCTGACCGCGCCCCGGGCTCTCGTCGAGGTCGTCGCGGCCCAGCTCGACCGGGCGCGCGGCGCCGGCACCCCGGGGCGCGGTGAGCGAGACGTCGAGACGAGCCGGGACGCCGAGCTCTTCCTCGCGACCCTCGCGGGGCTCACGCAGTCGGTCGTCGCCGGTCATCTGGAGGCGGAACAGGCGCTCGCCGTGGCCGAGCGGCTGCTCGACCACCTGTTCGCTTCGCAGGCGGGTGGGCCCGCGCCGACGTGACCCCGAGGGCGCGCGTGGGCGGCCGGGGCCACGATGGGCTCGGCGCGTCCACCGGCGCCCACCACGTCCGCACCCCGCGGGCGTCCGAGTCCGAGGGAGGACCGATGGCTGAGGTACTGCTCTTCCACCACGTGCAGGGGCTGACGGACGGCGTGCGCACGATCGCGGAGTCGCTGCGGGGTGCGGGGAACGTCGTGCACACGCCGGACCTGTTCGAGGGGCGCACGTTCGCGACCCTCGACGAGGGCATGGCGCACGTGCAGGAGCTGGGCTTCGGCACCGTCCTGGAACGGGGGCGGGCCGTCGCCGACGGCTACGACGCGGGCGTCGTCTACGCGGGGATCTCGCTCGGCGTGCTGCCCGCGCAGATGCTCGCCCAGACGCGCGCCGGCGCGAAGGGTGCGGTGCTGATCGAGGCGTGCGTACCCGTCTCGGAGTTCGGCGAGGCCTGGCCCGACGCCGTCCCCGTGCAGGTGCACGGCATGGACGCCGACCCGTCGTTCGCGGGGGAGGGCGACCTCGACGCCGCGCGTGAGCTCGTGGACTCCACGCCCGACGCCGAGCTGTTCGTCTATCCCGGCGACCGGCACCTGTTCACCGACCCGGGCCTGCCGTCGTACGAGCCGGAGGCCGCCGCGCTCGTCACCGAGCGGGTGATCCGCTTCCTCGACGGCATCCGCTGAGCGGCCGACGGCGCGGCGGACTCCGGGGTCAGGGGGCGGTGCCGGGCTGCTGCCCGGGCGCTCCGCCGGGTGCCGCGTCGAGCGCGAGCTGCCACTCGGCGTCGACGCTCGCGGGCGCGAAGCCGAGCGCGACGTTGATCGCGAGCATGTGCGCGTTCTCCTGCGCGTTCCACGTGTGCACCCGGCGCGACGACGGCCGCGACCGCGCGAGCTCGTCGAGCACGGCGACCTTGACGAGCATCCCGAGGCTGCGGCCGCGGTGCTCGCGGAGCACGAGCGTGTCCTCCTGGAACACCACCTCGGGCCGGTCGTGCGGGTAGGCCACCATCGAGAACGCGGCGAGCGTGCCCGACGCCGCGTGCTCCGCCGCGGCGATGACGTAGCCCTGGCCCCGGTCGTGGATCTCCCGGGACGCCGTCCGGACGCGCTGGGCGTCCCACGGGTCCTCCTCGAGGTCGAGGCCCCCGCTCGGCGCGTCGGTGCTCATGCGCGTCTCGAGCAGCGCGAACTGGTCGATCCACTCCTCGGGGACCTCGTCCGTCCACACGTGCACGCGGTAGCCGTCGGACCGCTCCGTCGCCGCCGCGCGCAGCGGGTCGAGCACCTCGGGAGCGACCGGGAGGTCGAGCACCGAGTGACGCATGACCTGCTCCAGCGTGAACCCGCGACGCAGCGCGAAGGTGGTCCCGTCGTCGTGCGCCGGGACGCGGCCGCTGCCCGTCGGCGCCTCCAGCGCGTCCGGCCCCGGCGGCGGCTCCGGCGCGAACGACGAGTCGGACTGGATCACCCGCCGCCCCTCCGCGCGCGCGACCTCCAGCGCCGCGTCCCACAGCGCGGAGCCGACGCCCCGGCGCCGGTGCGCGGGGTCCACGCCCACGTAGACGACCGCCACGTGCGTGTTGCCCTGCTGCGGGAGCGCCACCATCGACCGTCCGACGACGTCCTCGGACCGGGGCGTCGTGCCGTCCGGGGCGTCGTCGAGCACCGCGACCCAGCGCAGCACGCGGCGGTAGCCCGTGCTCGCGACCGTGCCCGCGACGGTCGCCGCGTCCAGGGCGAGGTCGGTGTGGCCGTAGATCGCGCGGTCGATCGCGTCGCCCACCCGGACCGTGCCGTGGACGGCCCAGGCGTCCGGCGCGTCGAGGCTCCCCGGGACGGGCTCGATGCGCACGCGCACGTCGCGCGCGGTGGCGGTGGTCGGTCCTGCCTGGGGTGCGGTCACTCGCCGTCCTTCGGGGTCGTCCTGCGCTGCCACGCGGCCCACACGCCCGCGGGCCGGAACCCGAGGGCGACGTTGATCGCGAGCATGTGGTCGTTCTCCTGCGCGTTCCAGGTGTGGACGCGCCGGGTCGCGGGGCGCTCGCGGCCGAGCGCGTCGAGGTTGGCCACCTTGACGAGCATCCCGAGCCGGCGCCCGCGGTGCTCGCGGAGCACGAGGGTGTCCTCCTGGAACGCGAAGTCGTCGTGGTCGCGCGGGTACAGGAAGACCGTGAACGCGGCGAGCGTGCCGGTCGGCACGTGCTCCGCGGCGCTCAGGAGGAAGCCGTTCCCCTTCTCGACCTGCTCGCCGACCCACGTGCGCACGCGGCGCGCGTCCCACGGGTCCTCGCCGTAGTCGACGCCTCCCGTCGGCGGGTCGGTGCTCATGCGGGTGAACAGCACGCCCACCTGGTCGAGCCAGACGTCGGGGACCTCGTCGGTCCAGGTGTGCACCCGGTAAGCGGAGCCGGCGTGCTCCCGGGCGTCGTCGCGGTGCGCGTCGAGAACGTCGGGGGCCACCGGGAGGTCGAGCACCGAGTGGCGTTCGACCTGCTCCAGGGCGTACCCGCGCGCGCTGAGGAAGCGCGGACCGGGGGCGTCGGCGGGGACGCGGCCGGCGCCGGTCGTGGCGGCGAGCGCGCCCGGGCCCGGCGGAGGTTCCTCGCCGTGCGAGGTGTTCGAGAGGAGCACCGTGCGACCGGCGTCCGCGCCGAGACGCTCGGCGAGCGCGAGCAGGGGAGTCCCGACGCCGCGCCGGCGCTCGGACGGCCGGACGAGCACGAAGGTCTCGCTCAGCCGCTCGTTGCTCGTGGTGGGGTGGAGCACGAACAGGTGCGCGACGACGTCGGGCACCGCGGGAGGGACGCCCTCGGCGATCAGGGCGCGGGCGGCCGCGGAGCGCACGACGACGAAGCGGCGCTTGGTCGCGTACTCCTGGTGGTCCATGCCCGAGAGCACGTCCCGGGGCCGGAGCGCGAGGTCGTCGTAGCCGTGGACCTCGAGCTCGTGCTCGCGCTCAAGATCCGCGACGGCGTGGTACGCCCACGCGTCGGGGTCGTCGAGCGACGTGGGGTGCGGGGCCTCGACGAGCGTGTACCCCTCCGGGAGGGACACCTCGGGGGCGGTGCGGGCGACGCTGCTCATGCCGTCCAGCGTTCCCGCGCCGGCGGACGATGTCCACGTCTTTTGGTACGACGACGGCCCGGGCTCCCGCAGGAGCCCGGGCCGGGTGCGCCGCCGGTCGCGGCGGTCGTCGGTGCCCTACTTGCGTGCCGAGCGACGCGCGATCGCGCCCCAGATGAGCAGCACGAGCAGCGAGCCGACGAAGGCCCAGAACCACGTGGTGAGCGAGAAGAACTCGTCGTTGGCGTCCGCGCCGAACAGCGCGCCGCCGATCCACCCGCCGAGGAGGGCACCCAGCACACCCACGATCAGCGTGACGATCCAGCCCCCTGCTGCCTTGCCAGGCAGGATGGCGCGTGCGATCGCGCCCATGATGAGGCCGATGAGGATCCATCCGATGAAGCTCATCCCTGTCTCCGTTCTCTGGGGGACGAAACAGTCATACAGGGCAACCACCCCGTATGCCTGACTTCACGGTGGCACGTCGCGAGGCGCTTCGCACGCCGGACGCCGCGGACGCGGTCGTTAGGCTCGGGGGATGGCGACGACCGAGGCGACGAGCGCGCGTGTCGACAGCTGGCTGTGGGCCGTCCGGGTGTTCAAGAGCCGATCGCAGGCGACCGCGGCGGTCAAGGCCGGCCACGTGCGGGTCAACGGCGAGCGCGCGAAGCCGGCGACGAACGTCAAGATCGGGGACCGCGTGGTCGTGCGGGGCGGTCCGGCGGAACGGATCCTCGTCGTCGAGAAGGTGCTGGTGAAGCGCGTCTCCGCGACCCTCGCCGCGCAGGCCGTGATCGACCAGAGCCCGCCCCCGCCGCCCAAGGAGCTCACCGTCCGCGTCGCCGTCCGCGAGCGCGGCGCCGGGCGCCCGACGAAGCGCGAGCGTCGCGACCTCGACCGCCTCCGGGGCCGCGGCTGACGCCCGGTCCACCGGGCGCTGCGTCTGGGGTCGAGCGATGCGTTCGCGGACGCAGCGCTCGCCCGCAGACGCAGCACTCGACGGTCGCCCTCACTGCAGGCCCGGGCGAGAGATGCGTCAGCGGCCGACGGATGCGTTCGGGGACGCGTCTGTCGGCCGCTGACGCAGCGTTCGGTGGGTCAGGTCAGCAGGCGCCGAGGTCCTTCCAGACGCCCCACTGGCCGCTCTGGGCGGGGTTCTCGCCCGTGGTCCACCACTTGGCCTGGTAGTTGCGGCCGTCGTGGGAGACGTTCGCCCCGCCGAGGTAGACCCCGCCCGCGGTCCACGCCGGCGCCGTGCAGTCGCCGGGCTCGGGGTCCGGGTTGCCGGGGTTGCCGGGGTCGGTGCCGCCGCTGCCGATCTTCAGGTCGACGCAGTTGTAGAAGGCGTTCACCGTGTTCGACACGTTCCAGCGCGCGAGGATCGTGTGGTTGCCCTCGGGCAGGCCGGTCAGCGTGTGGGAGATGTTGCTCGGGGGCTGCGCGCCGCCCTGGTTGAACGTCTTGAACAGCACGCCGTCGACGAAGTACTCCCACGTGCTCGTGTTGTGCGCCGCGGTGAGGTTCCACTGGAACGTCACCGACGTGCCGGTCTGCGTGCGCGGCCACGGCTTGCTCGCGTCGTCGAGGATGCTGAACCCGCTGCCGCCGGAACACTTCATCGAGCCCTTGGGGGCCTCGACGGACTGCGGCTCGTACTTGATGCCGCCGCAGTCGAAGGACGTGGTGCCCTTCGCGCAGTGGTCCTGCCGGCTCGGCGGGGACGTGATCCAGCCGTGCGCCGAGGCGCTGGGGGCGATCGCCACGGGGGCGATGATCGCGACCGCGCCGACGACGGCCGCCAGGAGTACCGCTCTCAGTCTTCGCATGAGATGTCTCGCTCTCCATCCGGTGGTGCATGGGTCCTGCGGCGCGCTTCGTCGCGGGCCGCTCTCGGATCGGGCACTTCGACGCTACGAAACGTGAGGAGTGCGGACAATTGGGCAAAGCCCGTACGTGCTTTCGCGTACCCGGCGCTCCGTCCACGCCCGGCACGCACGACGGCGGGTGCCCTCGCCCGTGCGGACGAGGGCACCCGCCGTCGCGGGGCTCAGCGGGTCAGCAGGCGCCGATCAGCTTCCACGGACCCCATGCCTCGGAGCCGGGGACGTTGTTCTGCGTCCACCACTTCGCCTCGTAGACGTTGCCGTCGTGCGAGACCTTCGCGCCGCCCGTGTAGACGGAGGTCGAGGCCCACGCCGCGTCGGTGCACGTGCCCGGCTCGCCGCCACCGGGGTTCTCACCCTCGCCGCCGCCGGGGTTCTCCCCGCCGCCGGGGTTGGTGCCGTCGGCCGTGACGGTCAGGTCGACGCAGTTGTAGAAGGCGTTCACCGTGTTCGACACGTTCCAGCGAGCGAGGATCGTGTGGTTGCCCAGCGGCAGGCCCTTCAGGGTGTGCGAGATGTCCTTGGGCGGCTGGACGCCGCCGCCGTCGAACGTCGCGAAGAGCTGACCGTCCACGAAGTACTCCCACACGCTCGTGGCGTGGTTCGCGGTGAGGTTCCACTGGAACGTCACGTCGCGGCCGGTGGTGGTGCGGGGCCAGGGCTTGCTCGCGTCGTCGAGGATCGCGTAGCCGCTGCCGCCGGAGCACTTCATCGAGCCCTTGGGGGCCTCGACCGACTGCGGCTCGTACTTGATGGACCCGCAGTCGAAGGACGTGGTGCCCTTCGCGCAGTGGTCCTGCCGGGAGGCCGGAGAGGTGATCCAGCCGTGCGCCGAGGCGCTGGGGGCGATCGCGATCGGGGCGATGATCGCGGTCGCGCCCACGACGGCGGCGAGGAGCGCCGCGCGGAGTCGCTTCATGGGGGACTCGCTTCCTTGTGTCGGGGAGGGCCGACACCGTGCGGAGCCCGCACCGTCGGCCGTGACGGGTGGACCGTAGGCAGCCGGGCGACGTCCGCTCAACGACTACGCACGACCGGCGTGGGGTACGGGAAGTCCCGTACCCGGCAGGTCGATTCGCCGGGATCGTGCGCCTGCGCGGTCGAGCCCGGTCGGTCGTCGTGCCCCGGTCGAGCGCCTCGGCGGGTGAAAACCATGTGGGGACCACGTATCCCTGGGGCGCTCCGGCAGCGTTCGGTGGGTCAGGTCGGAAGACGGGTCGGGGTGGTCGTGCGCCGCCTCAGGCGGCCGCGTCCTCCTCGCGCAGGCGCGGCTCGGTGCGCAGCGCCGGGCGGAGGCCGGACTTGTCGGCGTAGAAGGCGCGCACGACGTCCATGTCGGCGCGCACGTCGCCCGTGAGCTCGATCGTCGGGCCGAGACCGGTCGTCATGGTGGTGCGGTCGACGTACCCGAGGGTCACCGGCAGGCGCGCCTCGCGGGCGATGCGGTAGAAGCCCGACTTCCAGTACGACCCCGCGCCGCGCGTGCCCTCGGGCGTCACGACGAGCGAGAACACCTCGCCGGCCTGGAGGCGCGCGACGACGTCGGCCACGACCCGGCTCGGGTCGCGCCGGTCGACGGGGATGCCGCCGAGCGCGCGCATGAGGGGACCGGCGGGACCGGCGAACAAGGTGTGCTTGCCGAGCCAGCGCACGTGGATGCCGGTGCTCCAGGCGATGGCGAGCATGAGGACGAAGTCCCAGTTCGACGTGTGCGGGGCGCCCACCAGGAGCGTCGGGCGGCCGGTGTCGTAGGGCTCGGAGCGGAGCGACCACCGGCTGGTCGCCCAGTAGGCGCGGGCGAGGGCTCGGCGGATCACGACGCCACGGTACAGGGCCGTCCACAGGGAGACCGGTTGCCGTCGACAACCACAGGGAGCCCGGCTAGTCTCCGGGCGGGTAGGGAGCTTCCCGCCCTACCGCACGGCCCGGACATGTCTGCTCGACCCACCCACTGCTCGACGGAGACCAGATGGACACCACTCCCGCCGGTACACCCGCCCTCCTGCGCACCCTCAACGCACGCGCCGTGCTCGACGTGCTCGGCACGGGCGCGCAGGTCGCCCGGCCCGACGTCGTCTCGGCGACCGGGCTGTCCAAGACGACCGTGGCGCAGACGCTGCGCGCGCTCGAGGCGACGGGCGTCGTCACGGAGGCCGGGCTCGACCGCGACCGCCGGGGGCCGGCCGCGACGCTGTACCGCGTGGACCCCGACTACGCGTTCGGGCTGGGGATCGACGTCGCACGCGACCGGGTGCGGGTCGCGCTCGTCGACGTCACGGGCGCGATCCGGGCGCGCGCGGAGCGTCGGGACGTCAAGCCGACGACGACGGCCCGCGCGCGTGCGGCCGCCGAGCTCGCGCGCGCGTGCGTGAGCGACGTCGCAGCCCGGCTCCCCGAGGGCACCGCGGTCGAGGTGACGCGCGCCGTCGCGGCGGTCCCGCTGATCGTCGGGTCGGACCAGCGGACCATCCGGCGCGTCCCCGGCTACGAGAAAGGCGGGACCGACCTGGTCGAGGCCCTCGAGGACTCGCTCGGCTGCCCGGTCACGCTCGAGAACGACCTCAACCTCGCGGCGCTCGCCGAGCAGCGTGACGGTGTCGCCGCGGGGGTGCGGTCGTTCGCCGTGATCGGGCTCGGCGACGGGTTCGGCGCGGGGCTGGTGCTCGACGGGAAGCTCCACCGCGGGTTCGCGGGCGGTGCGGGCGAGGTCTCGTTCCTGCCGCACCCCGCCCGGGCGCTGGGCTCCGAGGCGCTGGGCGCGTCGTCGCTCGCCGTGCTCGCGAAGGAGCACGGCCTGCCCGACGACGTGACGGTCAAGCAGCTCGTGGACCGCGCCGAGCACGGCGACGGGGCCTCGAACGATGCGCTCGACGAGGTCGCCGAGCGCATCGGGGTCGTCGCGGCGTCGGTCGCGCTCGTCGTCGAGCCGGAGCTGTTCGTCCTCACGAACCAGGCGGCCCGCGCGCCGATCGCGGACCGGGTGAAGCGCTTCCTCGCGGAGAAGATCGCCGTGCTCCCCATCCAGGTCGTGCCGTCGGAGCTCACGTGCGACGCCGTCGTCGTCGGCGCCGCGCGCTCGGCGAGCGACGCGCTGCGCGACGAGGTGTTCCGCTCCGCCGCGGCGCACCCCGCGTCGGGCGAGGGCGACGCCGCCGACGAGCGCGAGGAGGCGGCGTCGTGACCGCAGCCGCACCGGACGGGGCGGGCGCACCGCCGTCGGACCTCGTCTCCCGGCTGGGCCTCGCCGCCGACGCGCGCGCGATCATCCTCAACGCCGACGACTACGGCATGTGCCGCGCGGCCAACCGTGCGGTCTCCGAGCTCCTCCTCGCGGGGCACGTCGACTCCGCGACCGTGATGGTCCCGTGCGGGTGGGCCCCGGACGCGCTCGCGTTCGCCGCCACGCACCCCGTCGACGTCGGCGTCCACCTCGTGCTGACGAGCGAGTGGACGCGGTACCGGTGGCGCCCGCTCACGGGGACGGGCACGTCCCTGGTCGACGACGCGGGCTACTTCCCGCGCGACGTGCTCTCCGTCGAGCGCCGGGCGCGCGTCGAGGACGTCGTCGCCGAGCTCACGGCCCAGCTCGACGCGGCGCTCGCGGCCGGCGTCGACGTCTCCCACCTCGACAACCACATGGGCTCGGTCTACGGGCTCGAGACGGGACGGTCGTTCCTCCCGCAGGTCTTCGAGCTCGCCGCCCGGTACCGCCTGCCGTTCCGGCTGCCCCGGACGACCGACGGG
>JAQSXO010000436.1 GCA_029256625.1 Cellulosimicrobium sp.
CAGCGTCACGACGACCGTCGCGGCGAGCAGCACGCCCCAGTTCGTCATGCCGTCGGTGTTCTGCAGCAGCGTGAGGCCGACGGGGAGCGTCATCTTGTCCGGGCGGTCGATGACGAGGAACGGCCACAGGTAGTCGTTCCACTCCGTCACGACGGACACGAGCGCGACCGCCGCGAGCGTCGGCGTGCTCATCGGCATGACGAACCGCCACAGCTTGCGCCAGTGCCCCGCGCCGTCGAGCTCGGCGGCCTCGAGGATCGAGCGCGGCAGCGTGAGGAAGTGCTGCCGGAACAGGAAGGTCCCGAACGCGCTCGCCAGGCCCGGCACGAGGATGCCCTGGTAGGTGTTGAGCCACCCGAGGCTCGCGACGAGCGTGTAGTTGGGGATGATCGTGATCTGCGGCGGGATCATGAGCGTCGCGATGACGAGCCCGAACACGACCTTCTTGAACGGGAAGTCGAGGAACACCAGCGCGTACGCGCACGTGAGGCCCAGCGCGACCTTGAGGCCCGCGCCCACGACCGTGATCCCGACGCTGTTGGCGAGCAGCCGTCCGAGCGGGATCGAGTCCGCCGCCTGGGCGTAGTTGTCGAGGTTGACGCTGCCCGGGAGCCACTGCAGCGGGACGGTGTACAGCTCGGCGGGCGTCTTCATGCTCGCGAGCACCATCCACACCAGCGGCGCGCCGAGCACGACGGTCGCGAGGACCAGGGCGAGGTAGCCGCCCGGCTGGAGGGCCCGGCGTCGGGCACGGGGTGCGCCCGACGCGCGGGACGCGAGGGCGGTCGGCGTGGCGGGCGCCGTCTCGGGACGGGCGGGCGCGACGGCGCTCATGCGTAGTGGACCTTCCGCTGGACGAACCGCATCTGCACCGCGGTCACCGCGAGCAGCACGAGGAAGAGGACCGTGGCGACCGCCGACGCGTACCCTGCGCGCCCGTTGACGAAGCTCTCCTCGTAGATCGAGTACATGAGCGTCGTCGTCGAGCCGAGCGGGCCGCCCTGCGTCATCGCCTTGATGATGTCGAAGGACTGGAGCGACGCGAGGAGCATCGTCACGACGAGGAAGAACGTCGTCGGGGTCAGCAGAGGCAGCACGATAGAGCGCAGCATGCGTGCCGACGACGCGCCGTCGAGCGCGGCCGCGTCCTTCAGGTCTTGCGGGACGGACTGGAGGCCCGCCAGGTAGATGAGGGCGACGTAACCGAGGTTCTTCCACAGGTAGACCACGACGATCATCACCAGCGGCCACGGGCGCTGCGTGTACCACTGGGGCGACGCGACGCCCACCCAGCCGAGCAGCTCCTGGACCAGCCCGTAGCGCGGGTCGAACATGAACAGCCACAGGATCCCGACCGCGAAGCCCGACAGCACGTACGGCGCGAACGCGACGGTGCGGGCGACGCCGCGGCCCCGGAGCCTCCGGTTGAGCAGCAGCGCCAGCGCCAGACCGAGGACCATCGCCCCGCCGACCGTCGCGAGCGTGAAGACGAGCGTCGTCGTGACGATGCGGCCCGTCGTCGGGGCGGTGAACCACTCGACGTAGTTGCCCAGCCCGACCGGCCGCGCCACCGGTGACCCGAGGTTCCACTGGAGCGTGGACAGGTAGAAGCTCTGCAGGAGCGGCCGGTAGACGAACACCAGCAGGAGCACGACGTTCGGGCCCGCGAGCAGCAGCGCCCACAGCAGGTTCCGCCGACGGCGGCGCGCGCCGAGGCGGCTGCGGTGCAGCGCCTGGACCTCGCGGTCCGCGGGGCCCGACGGCGGGCGGCCGGCAGGTGCGCCGGTGCCGCCGGGTCGTGCGGCGGGGTCGGCCGCGGAGGCGGCCGAGGACGCGCGGGGGGAACCCGGGGCGTCCGGGGTGAAGACGGTGGTCACAGCACAGATCCGCTCGGACGAGGGAGGTGGTCACGGCCGGCGCGGCACCCGTCCTGCGGGTGGGCGGCCACGGCGAGCATAGGAAGCAGCTGCGCCGGTTTGATCCAGGAATGTCCGAGTGCGGAGAGAGGCTTCGGACAACGTTCACCGCCTCGTGCCCGACGTGCCACCTGAGCCTGTGGAGCGGCAACGTGCCGGACACCCTGGGCCCTCATCGACCTCGTCGCACGACGACGCCCGCGGCGCCGCTCATCGGCCGAGCGGCACCGCGGGCGTGTCTGTCGGCGCGCTACGCGCAGGTGAGCGCGTCGTACGCGGACGTCACCTCCGTCGTCGTGCCCGAGACGTCCGTGACGACGACGACCGCCTCGCCCGCCGCGAGCGCGCCACGGGCCTTGAACGACTGGTAGGCGTTCTTGCCCGGGTCGACCTCGGCGAAGGACCGCTCGCCGAACGCGGTCCGGAGCGCGATGGCGACGGTCTCGTCGCCGTCGTTCGTCGCGCGCACGGCGAGGTACGGGGTGCCGCCGAGGCAGCGGGGCTGCGCGGTGACGGTGACCTGCGGGTCGACCGGCGGCACCTCGGCCGGGAAGACGTCGAGCGCGTCGAGCTCGGTGTACCAGGTGAGCTTGGTCAGGGTGACGGTGTTCCAGCCCTGCTGGAGTTCGACCTGGTGCGTGACCGACTGCCAGTTGCCCCACGTCGTGTGCGGGAAGGTGACGACGCCCGCGTCGGTGCCGTTCACCGTGACAGTGCTCGACGACGGCAGCGTGTAACCACCGCGCTCCGAGCCGTTCGCGAACCGCACGCCGAGCGTGTACGGGCCCGCCTCGTCGGCGAGGACCTGGAGCGCGACGGAGCTGTCGAGGAAGTCGAGCCCGCCGACCTTCTGGCCGCCGGACGCGCCCGACGCGCTCCCGACCGAGCCGCGCGTGATGACGCCGTCCTCGAACTCGTACCGCGTCGCGTCGGACGGGATGACGGGCGGGGCCGACGGGCGCGGGTCGCGCGTCGCCGGATAGACGTCGAACGCGTCGAGCTCGGTGTAGAACGTCGCGCGCGTCAGCGTGATCGTGTTGGTGCCCGCGACCAGGTCGACGAGGTGCTCGGACGTCTGCCAGTTGCCCCACGTGGTGTGCGGGAAGACGACGGTCTCCGTGACCTCGCCGTTGACGGCCAGCGTGCTCGTCGACGGCACGCGCGTCGAGCCGTCGAACGACCCGTTGGCGAACCGGATGCCCAGGAGGGCCGGGCCCGCCTCGTCGGCGTGCACCTCGACCGTCACGGACGAGTCCGCGAAGTCCAGGCCGCCGACCTTCGCGCCGCCCGACGCCGCGCCGTCGGCCACGACGCGCGCGTTCGTGACGACGCCGTCCTCGGCCTGGTAGCGGTCGGACGCCTGCGGGACGAACGGGACGCCGTCGGC
>JAQSXO010000437.1 GCA_029256625.1 Cellulosimicrobium sp.
TCACTTGATGCCGGTGACCTTGAGGCGGGTCAGCTGCTGGCGGTGACCCTGACGACGGCGGTAACCGGTCTTGTTCTTGTACCGCAGGATCGTGATCTTCGGACCCTTCTCGTCCCGCACGACCTCGGCGGTGACCTTGACCTTCGCGAGCTTCGCCGCGTCGGTGGTCACCTTCTCCCCGTCCACCAGCAGGAGAGCGGGCAGCTCGAGGGACTCACCGACCTTGGCGGACACCCGGTCCACCACGACGATGTCGCCGACGGAAACCTTCTCCTGACGGCCACCGGCCTTGACGATCGCGTACACCACGTTGCTGCTCATCTCTCCTAGTCTTGGCGTGCTCGTCACGGCGAGTTCGTCTTGGAGACTCCGGCCACGCCGCGGCGTGCGAGTGCGAGTCGTCCGTGGGCACACGGGACCGGCGCGCCTGGGCGCGCCGACGTTCAAGACTACGGAATTCGGCTGGGCAGGTCAAATGGCGCGGGCCGTGACCGCGCGCACGATCGCTCGCGCGCGACGGCCCCGTCCCGCGGTCCTCCGACCGACGCCCTACTCGAGGACGAACGTGATCTCGAGGACGACCTGCCAGGTCGTGATGCGACCGTCGACGATGTCGACCTTCTGCTCCTTGACCCACGCGCCCGAGACGTTGCGCAGCGTGCTCGCCGCGCGCTCGACGCCGATCTTGACGGCGTCCTCGAAGCTCGTGTCCGACCGCGCGCTGATGTGCGTGATCCGTGCCACCGTGCCGCTCATGCCGGGCTCCCCCGTCCGGGGCGGGCGCTCCGACGCGCCCGCGCACCCGTCGAGCATCCCGCCGCACGTGCGCCCTCGCCACCGGGAGGGGTCCGGTCGCGCCCGTCGTCGTCCGGTGTCGCGACCACCTCGACGGAGGGCGGGTGCCACGCGGCCGTGCCTACGCTGGCGCTGGAGGTGGTCGCATGCGCCCGGCAGGCCCGCCCGACGGGAGCCGTCGCCGCGGGCACGACGACGCCGTCGCCGCCGCGATGCGCGCGGTCGACCGCCGCGCGTTCCTCCCCCGGGCGCAACGTCGCTGGGCAGGCCAGGACCGCCCGCTCGCGATCGGGCACGGCCAGACCAACTCGCAGCCGTCGACCGTCGCCGCGATGCTGCGGCTGCTCGACGTCGCCCCCGGCCACCGGGTCCTCGACGTCGGCGCCGGATCCGGGTGGACGACGGCGCTGCTGGCCGTGCTCGTCGGGCCGTCGGGCGGTGTGCTCGGGCTCGAGCGCGACCCCGACCTCGCCGCGTGGGGCGCCGCGAACCTCGCGACGGCGCACGTCCCCTGGGCGCGCCTGGAGCACGCGCGGCGCGGCGTCCTGGGCACCCCGGGCGAGCGCTACGACCGGGTCCTCGTCTCCGCGGCGGCCGACGCGCTCCCCGAGGCCCTCGTGGACCAGGTCGCGCCGGACGGCCGGATGGTGATTCCGGTCCGGCACACGATGCTGCTCGTCGAGGCCGACCCGGACGCGCCCGGCGGCGCCCGGGTCAGCGAGCACGGCTCCTACTCGTTCGTCCCGCTCGTCGAGGACGCGCCGGGCCCCCCGGGGCCGCCGGCCGGCTGAGCCCGCCACGGCGCCACGGGCAGGTGCGCGCGACACCGCGCCTCGTAGCTCTCGGCGCCGCCGACGTGCGCGGCGGCGGGGACCAGCGGGTCGCGCGGCCCGTCGTCGGCCGTCGCCTCCGGAGCCACCCGCACGTGGAACGCCGCGTCCTCACCGCACACCGCGCACACGGCGGTGAGCTTGTCGACCCGCTCCGCGAGGGCCGCGAGCGTGGGCAGGGGCTCGAACGGCCGCGCGTCGAACGTCACGTCGAGACCCGCGACGACCACCACCAGCCCGTCGTCCGCGAGGCGCTGCACGACGTCGACGAGGTCAGCCCCGAAGAAGTGGGCCTCGTCGACCGCGACGAGGTCGAGCGGGCCGCCGTCGCGCACCAGCCGCGCGAGGTCGGCCGCGTCGCGCGCCGTCCGCGACGGGATCGCGAGACCGGAGTGCGAGCTCACCGTGCCCGTGCCGCGCCGCGTGTCGAGGACGTGGCCGACCACCTCGACACGGCGCCCCGCGACCTCGGCCCGCCGGACCCGACGCAACAGCTCCTCGGTCTTGCCCGCGAACATCGGGCCGCACACCACCTCGACGCGTCCGCCCGTGCGGGGCGGAGGGTCCGGGAGACGCGCGGCGCCGCTCATGCGAGCAGTGAACCACCGGACCCGGGCGGCGCGCGACGCGGGGCCGGCGCGCCGGTCAGTGGTGCCGGGCCGGGCCGTTCGCGGGGCGGACGGGCAGCGGCTTCGGCTCCCCCGCCGGGCCGAGCACCGACACGCGGTCGGGCGCGCCCGGGCGCGCGATGTCCCGACGGCTGAGGAGCGTGGTCCCGGTGGGCGTCGAGTTCTCGGCGTCTGACGGACGGCCCACGCGCTCCGGGCTCGTCGCCGGCTCTGGCCCGGCCTCGCCGTCCCGCGGAGCAGCAGGAGCAGGGGCAGCGGGAGTCGCGGGACCGGGGGCCGGCTCGGGACGCTCGGCCTCGCGCGCCGGCTCCGCGGCCGGCACGACCGTCGACGCCCCGGCGAGACCGGCGAGACCCGCACCACCGATGCCCGGCACGGAGCGCACGAGCGGGAGCTCGCGCGTGCCGGTCCCCCGGGTGCGGACCTCGTCGCCGTGCGCGGGAGCCGGCTCCTCCTCGGCGTCGCGCTCGCCCGTCGGCGCGGCCGGTGCCGGCGGCGTGGCCGCCTCGCGCCGCGTGGGCGCGGGCGGCACGGCGTCGGCCGGACGCGGGCGCCGGGTGTCGAGCGTCGGCTCCGCGGGCAGGACACCGCGGTTGAGCTCGCCGTAGGGCACGTGGACCGACGGCGCGACGCGGCGGGTCGCCTCCACGACGGCGCGCTGGTCGTCGAAGAAGATGTGCGGGCGCAGCACCTCGAGGACGCCGTCCTTGTCCACCCCGCCGAGGAAGAACGCGTCGTCGACGGTGACGCCCCACGACGACAACGTCGCGACCGCGCGCTCGTGCGCCGGGGCCGAGCGCGCCGTGACGAGCGAGACGTGCACGCGCGGCCGGTACGACGGGTCGGTCGCGTTCCGCTCGCGCTCGACGACCTGCACCCGGTGGATGCCGACGAGCAGCTCGCGCAGCGGGCCGCGCCCGAGCGGCACGTCGGCGTTGAGCGCCTCGTGCTCGCGGAACGAGGCGAGGCCGCCGTCCTGGAAGTGGCGCTCGGACGAGTCGTCCGCGAGCACGCCGTCGAAGTCGAACGCGATGCGCAGCTCGTCGCC
>JAQSXO010000438.1 GCA_029256625.1 Cellulosimicrobium sp.
GGGCTCGGCGACCCGCTCGGGCTCGGGGACGCGCTGGGGTCGGGGGTGCTCGTCGGGCTCGGGCTCGGCGCGGTGCGGAGCGCGGACGTGCGCACCGCGTCCACGTCGCCCGCCGCGTCCGCGGACGCGGGCTGCTGCGCGGGGCCTCCGAGGGCCGTCGTCCCGTCCTCGTCCGCACCGGGGAGGCCGGGGTCGTCGGAGTCCGCGCCCGGGTCGACCGGCTCCGGGAGGTCGGGGACCTCGGTGTCGTCGAGCGACTCGTCGAGGTCCAGCCCGCCGTCGGGGACCACCTGGACCGGCACCCGGCGCGCGGCGTCCTGCTGGGCGAGGTACGTGGCGAGGAGCATGCCGAGCTCGGCGCGCGCCTGCTCCACGGGAGCGGTGACCTCGCCGTCGGCGAGGGAGTTCGCCGTCGCGAGGACCTCGATCGCCCCGTCGAGCTGCTGGTCCTCGTCGAGACCGGCGCCGAGCGTGCTCGACAGCGCCGAGACCTGCGTCGCCGTCGCAGCCTCGGCGAAGAAGGACGCACCGGGGCGGGGCTCGACGCTCCCGGCGAGCGCGGCGGCCAGCGTGATCGCGAGCGCGGAGGAGATGAGGACCTGGGAGACGGTTCGAGCGCGTCGCGCGAAGGTCGGGGACGGCGCGGGGGCGGGCGCGGCAGGCTCAGGCGTCTCGGGCACGTCGTCCGCGCCCTCGTGCTCTGCCGTGGTGCTCACCGCTCACTCCCGTGCTTCGTGCCCTGCCACGGACCTGCGGTCCCGCACGCCGGTTCTGCGCGTCGTCGCGCCCGACGTCACGGCTGCGCACGCCCACCGGTCGGTGTGCTGCACGCCACAGTGCCCTCGTCCGCCTACCGTACACCGCCTCCACGAGGCTCTCACCCCCGTCTCATGTTCGCGCGCGAGAATGCCGCCATGAGTTCACCCACGCGTCACCGCAGGTCAACGTCACGCGCGCTCGCGCTGGGCGCGGTCGTCGTCGCGACCGTCGCGCTCTCCGGGTGCGCCGAGGACGGGTCCGTGAGCGTCCCGGAGTTCACCCTGACCGGGGACCAGGTCCAGCAGTTCCTCGACGACGCCCGGTCCCAGGCTGAGACCATCGGCGAGGACGTCCGCTCCCTCACGGACGACCTCGGCTCGCTGTCCGGCGAGGCCCGCACGCGCGCCGAGGACGCCGTCACGGCGGCGCAGGAGGCCGCGGACGAGGCCCGCGCCGCGGCGGACGAGGCGGCCACGGCCACGGACGACACCCGCGCCGAGGCCGAGCAGCGCCTCGCGGAGGCGGAGACCGCGCTCGAGGACGCGTCGACCGAGCTCGACGCGGTCGCGGACTCGCTCTCCGGCGCCGACGCCGCCGTCCGGGACGGGATCGAGAGCCTGCGCACGCGCGTCGACGAGCTGCGTGCCGAGCTCGAGGGGTCGACCGGCTCCTGAGCCACCCGGCCGAGGGGCCCGGCGAGCGCTGCGTCCGTGCCCGACCGCTGCGTCCCTGGACGCATCGTTCGGCCCGGGACGCATCGTTCGCGCGGGATCGCCCTGCTGACCGGTGACCTAGGTCCCCGCGGGCGGCGACCTTTGCCTGACGTCCACCCTTCCTTCACAGGGGTTTGCTTGGTCTCAGGAGCCCGACCGCACCGGCCGGGTCGATGAGAGGGGACAGTGATGAAGGGGACGATCGAGCGGAACGCCAACGCGCCGCTCCCCACGGTCGAAGGCAGCGAGCCGGAGACCCTCAGCCTCGCGGAGCGCGCTCCGCGACACACCCAGGTCGTCCTCGGCGTCCTGCGGATCGTGCTCGGCTTCTACTTCCTCTGGGCGTTCCTCGACAAGACGTTCGGGCTCGGGTTCGCGACCCCCGCCGAGCGGTCGTGGATCAACGGGAACAGCCCGACCACCGGCTTCCTGTCGAACCTCGAGGGCACGTTCTCGGGCTTCTTCAGCGGCCTGGCCGGCAACGCGTTCATCGACGTGCTGTTCATGGTCGGCCTGCTCGGCATCGGGCTCGCCCTCATCCTGGGCATCGGCATGCGGGTCGCCTCGGTGAGCGGCACGCTCCTGCTCCTGCTCATGTACCTGGCCGAGCTGCCGCTCGTGACCAACCCGATCATCGACGACCACATCACGATGGCCCTGACGATCATCGCGCTCACGCTCCTCGGGGCCGGCAGCGTGCTCGGCCTCGGCAAGACGTGGAAGAAGATCCCGTTCGTCCAGCGCAACCCCTGGCTGGTCTGACGGTTCCGACAGCCCGCCGTGTGCGGCGGGCCTACGGGGCGACCGATACCGCGCGACGATTCTGAGGCCGTCGCTGCAGGGAGTCGCTCCCGGGGGAAGAGGGACGTGCGGGCGGTGGGGAGACCACCCGCACGTCCCGCCCTCCGCGCCCGGCAGGGCGACCGACGCTCGACGGAGCGGGTCGCCCGCCGGGCGCCTTTCTGTCCGCACCCCCGTGCCCCCGGTCAGCCGAAGCGCGCGAGCAGCTCCGCCGCCTGGGCGTCGCCCTGGGCCGCGGCCTCGCTCCAGAGCGTCATCGCCTCGGCGACCCGGCCCGCCCGCAGCCGCAGGACGCCGAGGCTCGTGCGCGCGGTGGGCTCGCCCACGAGCGCCGCCTGCTCCAGCAGGTCCTCCGCGTCGAGGGCGCGGCCGGCCCGGACGTAGAGGTCCGCCAGCGCCGCCGCGACGCGCGCCTCGCCCGCCTCCGCCCAGCCCTCGAGGAGGGCCACGGCGTCGTCTCCCGCGAGCGCGCCGCTGCGCGCCAGCTCGACGGCGGCCTCCCAGCTCTCGCCCGACGTCGCGACGAGGAGGTCGGACGCGGCGTCCCGCTCCCCCAGCTCCGCGAGGACGTGCGCGAGCCGGACGGACGCGCCCTCGACGTCCTGCGCCTGCTCGTACCACCGCCGGGCGGCGTGCAGGTCGCCGCGCTCGGTCGCGACCTGCGCGGCCATGAACGCCCCGAGGACGTCGCCCGCGAGCCCCGCGAGCTCGAAGCAACGGAACGCCTCGGCGGCGTCGCCCGCCTCGTGGTGCGCGACGCCCAGCCGGTACACGGCCCCGGGGACGCCGTGCTCGACGGCCGACTCGTAGAACGGCACCGCGGCGGCGGGACTGCCGAGGGCGCGCAGGTCGTCGGCGATGGCGACGAGCTCGGCGGGGTCGTCGGGGTGCAGGTGCCCGACGGCGGCCCGCAGGTCGGCGAGCGCCGTGGCCGTGGCGGGGCCCGTGCTCCGGTCGGTGGTCGGCATGCGGCACCGCGTCCCTTCGGCCCCCTGCGTCGACGGCCTCGGTCGGCTCGCGCCGGGCCGG
>JAQSXO010000029.1 GCA_029256625.1 Cellulosimicrobium sp.
CTCGACCCGCTCGTCGTCGGGATCTTCACGACGTTCGAGACCCTCCTCGCGTCCGTCTACACCGGCATCGCGGAGCGCGCGCTCGAGCTCGGCGTCGCCGCGGCGCGCCGCCGGACCTCGATGAAGAACGACGGCGCGTCCCTCGCGCAGGACCCCGACATCCGCTGGCGCCTCGCGGACGCCGCGCTCGCGCTCGACGCGGTCTGGCCGCAGATCGACACCGTCGCGGGCGAGCTCGACGCGCTCGTGGACCGAGGCGCGGGCTGGTTCCGCGCGACCGCGGGACTCAAGGTGCGTGCCACCGAGACGGCGAAGTCGGTCGTCGACCAGATGGTGCGCGTCGCGGGCGGCTCCAGCTACTTCGCCGGGAACGAGCTGGGCCGCCTCTACCGCGACGTGCTCGCCGGGATCTTCCACCCGTCCGACGACGAGTCCGCGCACTCGACGGTCGCGCAGTCGCTCCTGGGCCCGCTCGACTGACAGGACTGCCGAGCGCCGAGCAGGTCGTCCTGGCTCGTCCTGGCCGCACGACGAACCAGGACGGCCTGCTCGGCCCGCCGTGACCGCTTGGTCGCGCGGTCACGGGGCGGTCGCCCGGGGCACACGTCGTGGGTCCGGGCGTACGCTGCGGCCATGAGCGACCCGCACGTCCCCGCCGCCCTCTCCCCCGCGACCGTCGTCGTCGCCGCGGGGCGTCCCGAGCGGACGCAGGGCGCGCCCGTGAACCCGCCGATCGTCCTGTCCTCGACGTACGTCTCGCAGGGTGTACAGCAGCCCGGCGAACTCCTGTACACACGCATGGACACCGAGACGTGGCACCCGTTCGAGGAGGCGCTCGCCGCGCTCGAGGGCGGCGAGCAGCCCGGCGTCGCCTTCGGGTCCGGGATGGCGGCGATCGCGGCGGTCTTCTCGGTCGTCCCGGCCGGTGGCAAGGTCGTCCTCCCCCGGCACGCCTACCAGGTGACGCTCGGCTTCGCCGACGACCTCGCCGCGCGCGCGGGGGTCGAGGTCGTCCGGGTCGACGTCGCGGACACCGACCAGGTCGTCGCCGCGCTCGACGGCGCCTCGCTCCTGCTCGTCGAGTCCCCGACGAACCCCATGCTCGAGGTCGCCGACCTGCCCGTGCTGCTCGCGGCCGCTCGCGAGCGCGGCGTCCTCACCGCCGTCGACAACACGTTCGCGACCCCGCTCGGGCAGCAGCCGCTCGCCCACGGCGCGGACGTCGTCGTGCACTCGGTGACGAAGTACCTCGCCGGGCACTCCGACGTCGTGCTCGGCGCGGCCGTCGCCCGCACGGCCGAGCTCACCGCGACGCTGCGCGCCTACCGGACGCTCCACGGGTCGATCCCGGGCCCGTTCGAGGTGTGGCTCGCGCTGCGCGGCCTGCGCACGCTCGCGCTGCGCGTGGAACGTTCGCAGGCGAACGCGGCGGAGCTCGCCCGGCGCCTCGCCGACCACCCCGACGTCGTCGAGGTGCGCCACCCGAGCCTGCCCGACGACCCCGGGCACGGTCGCGCGTCGCGCCTCATGACGGGATTCGGGTCGATCCTCGGGGTCCGGCCGCGCGGGGGCGCCGCAGGCGCGGACGCCGTCGTCGGTGCCGTGCGCCTGTGGGTGCCCGCGACGAGCCTCGGGGGCGTGGAGTCGAGCCTGGAGCGCCGCCGCAGGTTCGCGACCGAGTCGCTCACGGTTCCCGAGGACCTGCTGCGGCTCTCCGTGGGCATCGAGGACGTCGAGGACCTCTGGCGGGACCTCGACCGAGCGCTGCGCGCATCGGCCGGCTGACCTCGCTCCTCCCGCGCTACCGGGCGTCGGCACCCGGGTGCCCGGGGCGCGCCGGTTCCGACGGGACGTAGAAGACGCCGCCGTCGAGGTCGACGTCGAACGGCCGGCCCTCGGCGGGTCGCTGCACGATGTCGAGGCGCTGCCGCTCCTTCTCCTCGGTGACGTGCGTGCGGCTGGGCTGGAAGATCTCGACGATCTCGCCGAACATCCCCGACGACGCGCTCTCGCCCCCGTCCGCGTCGCGGCGGGCACGCGCCTCGGCACCCGAGGTGAACCGCACGATCCCGACGACGGCGAGTCCCGCGAGCGCGACCGCGACGAGGACACCCACCGCGTCGGCACCGATCCCCTGCAGCATCCTCCGAGCGTAGTGCGGGCCGCCCGGAGAAGGTTCACGACGGCCGGGAACCGGGCGCAGACGATCGTCGAGACACCGCCGTGACCCGACCGGGACCGGACCGTGCTCAGTCCGCCGCGCGGGCGTGACCTGGGCTTTCTACGATCGAGCCATGACGACACGACGAGCGGTGCAGGCCGGAAGCCGACGAGGACGACCCGCCCTGGCGAGGTCACGGCGACCCGCCGCGGCCGCCGCCGCGGCGGCGGGGCTCGCCCTGGCCCTCGCCGCGTGCACACCGGGCGGGACGGACGACTCCTCGTCGCCGTCGGGCACCACGACCAGCGACTCACCCAGCCCCACGGGCTCGCCGACCGACAGCGAGAGCCCCACCGACGGCTCGTCGGCCCCCGCCGACGACGCCACCGAGGCGCCGCTCCCGTTCCCCGCGAACACCGACCCGGACACGCAGGACCCGTCCGCGGACGCGGCCCTGACCGTGACGGACATCCGGGTCGGGCACCACGACGGGTACGACCGGGTCGTCTTCGAGCTCGGCGGCACGGGGACGCCCGGATGGCGGGTCGAGTACGTCGACCAGCCGGTCGACGACGGGAAGGGCGACGTCGTCGCCGTCGACGGCGACGCCTACCTCCAGGTCATGATCTCCGGCTCGGGGTACCCCATGGACACGGGCGTGGACGAGTACGCGGGACCCAACCCGGTGCGCGCGGCGGACGACGGCGAGGTCGAGGAGGTCCTGCTGCGCGGGGTCTTCGAGGGCTACACGCAGGCCTTCGTGGGGGTCGACGACGAGCGCCGCCCGTTCCGGGTGTTCTCGCTCGAGGACCCGACGCGCGTGGTGGTGGACGTCCGCGACGACGACTGACGGGGGACCGACCCGAGGGGCCGCCTGACGCCGTCAGCGCTCCGCCGAGATCCCCTCGGCCTTCTGGGGGCGGGCGAGGAGGCCGCGCGCCATCTCGTCGACCGGCATCCCCTCGTGCAGCACCGCGACGACGCCGGCCGTGATCGGCATCTCGACGCCCACCTTCTGGGCGAGCTCGAGCACCGACCGGCAGGACTTGACCCCCTCGGCCGTGCCGCCGGTCGCGGCGATCGCGTCGTCGAGGCTCAGCCCCTGTCCGACGTGCTTGCCCAGCGTGTGGTTGCGCGACAGCGGGGACGAGCACGTCGCGACGAGGTCGCCCATGCCCGCGAGGCCGGGGAACGTCTCGGCGTCCGCCCCGAGCGCGAGGCCCAGGCGCGTGATCTCGACGAGGCCGCGCGTGATGACCGTGGCCGTCGTGTTGTAGCCGAACCCGCGGCCCTGGGCGATCCCCACGGCGAGCGCGATGACGTTCTTCACGGCCCCGCACAGCTCGACCCCGACGACGTCGCGGTTGGTGTAGGGGCGGAAGTACGACGACGAGCAGGCGCGCGCGACGTACCGCGCCACGTCCTCGTCGACGCACGACACGACGGTCGCCGTCGGCTGGCGGTGCGCGATCTCCCGCGCCAGGTTCGGCCCGGACACCACGGCGACGCGCTCGGGCGGCAGCCCGAGGGACTCCGCGACGACCTCGCTCATGCGGCGGTCGGTGCTCAGCTCGACGCCCTTCATGAGCGAGACCGCGACGGCCTCCGGCTCCAGGTGCGGGCGCAGCTCGGCGAGCGTCGTGCGCGCGACCTGCGAGGGGATGGCGACGACCACCAGGCCCGCCCCGGCGAGCGCGTCGCGCGCGTCGGTCGTGGCCCGGATCCCGGCGGGCAGCTCGATGCCCGGAAGCCGCTTCTCGTTGCGGCGCTCGACGTTCACCTGCGCGGCGACCTCGGGGTCGCGACCCCACAGGCGGACCTCGCAGCCGGCGTCGGCGAGCACGGCGGCGAAGGTCGTGCCCCAGCTCCCCGACCCGAGGACCGCGGCGACGACGCGCTCCGCGGCGGCGGCGTCGTCGGCGCCGAGCGGCGCGGGGCTGGTCCCGGCGTTCGGGTCGCCGCTCACCGGCGGCGCTCCGAACCCGGGTGCTGACGCAGGTCGAAGCGCTCCGCGGGCGCCTTCGTGCCGCGGATCTCCTCGAGCTGACGCGTGATCGCCGCCATGATGCGCTCGGTCGCCTCGCGCAGCGTCGCGGTGTCCTGCGGGCGGTCGTAGAGGTCGGACAGGTCGACGGGCGGGCCCGCGTGCACGGCCACCCGCTTGGGCGGGATCGGCTTGAACACCTTGCCGTACGGCGCGAGGAGCTGTTCGGCGCCCCACTGCGCGATGGGCACCACGGGGGCGCGGCTCGTCAGGGCGAGCCGCGCGACGCCCGTCTTGCCGACCATGGGCCAGCCGTCGGGGTCGCGCGTCAAGGTCCCCTCGGGGAAGAACACGACGCACTCCCCCTCGTCGAGGCGCGCCGTGGAGTCGACGAGCGACTGCGCGGCGCCCGACGTGCCCCGGTGGACCGGGATCATGCCCGTGCGGCGCAGGAGGCCACCCAGGACCGGAACCGTGAACAGGGACGCCTTGGCCGTGATCTTGGGCGCGCGCCCCTGGTCGTAGAGGAAGTGCGCGAGCGTCACGGGGTCGACCTCCGTGACGTGGTTCGCCGCGGCGATGAAGCCGGTCGGGGGCAGGTTCTCCGCACCGCGCCAATCACGGCGGGTGATCGCGAAGAGGATCGGGCGCAGGAAGAACGCGAGGGTCTTGTACGCGCGCGGGGTCTCGGGCAGGCTCGGCACGGTCACCGAGCCTACCGGGCGCACCCTCCGCTCAGATCCAGCCGTGCCGCCGCGCCACGTGCGCCGCCTCGTGACGGTTCGCCGCCCCGAGCTTCGCGGCCGCCGACGACAGGTAGTTGCGCACCGTCCCGGGAGCCAGGTGGGCGCGCGTCGCGATCTCCTCGACGGGCGCGCCGTCGGCGGCGAGCTCGAGCACGTCCGCCTCGCGCGCGGTGAGCGGGCTCGCGCCCGCCGCGATCGCCTCGGCGGCGAGCTCGGGGTCGACGTACCGACCGCCGGCGCGCACCTGGCGCACGACGTCCGCGAGGACGCGCGAGGAGACCGTCTTGGGGAGGAACCCGCGCGCGCCCGCCTCCAGCGCCCGCTTGAGGTAGCCGGGCCGCCCGTGGCTCGTGACGATCACCACACCGCAGGACGGCAGGTCGTGCGCGAGCCGCTGCGCGACCTCGACCCCGTCCAGACCGGGCATCTGGAGGTCGAGCACCGCGACGTCGGGCTCGTGCTTGAGCGCCGCCGCGACGGCCTCGGGCCCGGACGCGGCCTGGGCGACGACGTCGAGGTCGTCCTCGAGCGCCAGGAGCGACGCGACGGCGTCACGGATGAGGTTCTCGTCGTCGGCGAGCAGGATGCGGATCACGCGCGCGTGGTCCTTTCGGGGGCAGGAGCGGGGAGGTCGCGGTCGGGCCGCCGCGCCGGCGCGCCCCGGGCCGCGCCGTCGTCGGGCACGCGCGCGACGAGGCCGAACCGCCCGCCGTCGAGCCAGGTCCGCAGGCTCCCCCCGGCGCCCTCCAACCGCTCGCGGAGACCGACCAGCCCTGAGCCGCGCCCGTCCCCGGCGCCCGCCGGTGCGCCGTCGTTGACGATCTCCACGACGCTCGTCGCACCGTCCCGGTGGACGGTGATCGTGCAGGTGCGCGCGGTCGAGTGCCGCACGACGTTCGTCACGGCCTCGCGGACCGCCCACGCGAGCGCCTCCTGCGCCGCGGTGCCGACGGGTGTCTCCTCGCCGTGCACGGTCGTCTCGATGCCCGCCGAGCGCAGCACCGAGCGCGCGCCCACGAGCTCGGCGCCGAGGTCGGCGGTGCGGTAGCCCGCGACGACGGCGCGCACCTCACGCAGCGCGTCCTGCGCGATGCGGCGCACCTCGAGCATCTGCTCCTCCGCGCCGGGGCGGCCGCGGGCCGCGAGCTCCGCGGCGAGCTCGCTCTTCACGGCGACGACCGACAGGGTGCGGCCGAAGACGTCGTGCAGGTCGCGCGAGAAGCGCAGCCGCTCCTCCGCGACGGCAAGGCGCGCGTGGAGCACGCGCGTGCGCTCCTGCTCCCACACGATGCCGAGCATCCACACGGACACGCGGTACGACCCGAAGATCGCGACGAGCATGACCGTGCCGGAGAGGCCGAGCCCGACCGCCATGCCCACGGTGGTCGAGGAGATCGGTCCGGTCCCCACCCACACGGAGCACCCCGTGACCGTACCGAACAGCAGGGCGAGCAGGGCGAGGCGACGGAACGTCAGGAGCGGCACGACGGCGAGCGTGCCGAAGCCGAACCCCACCAGGAGCGCGTAGTACCGGGCGCTCCCGGCGACGTCCTCCGCCGAGCCGACGGGGAAGGTCCAGAACCCGACCACCGCGACCGCGAGGGAGACGGCCCCGTGGAGGGCGAGCAGCCACGGGCGCACGACCGGGCCCCCGAGGAAGTGCACCACCCCCGCCCGGAGCAGGACGAGGCACGTGACGGTGTGCGCGAGCACGAGCAGCAGCCACGCGTTGACGGCCCCCGGTCGGAACGTCGGGTCGGAACCGACGAGCACGAGCGCGAGGAACGGCTCGAACAGCGAGAGCAGGTACAGCGACCAGCGCGTGTAGGCGTCGAACCGCTCGGGGGCGGTCCGGCGGCTCCACACGTCGAGGAACGTGCGCGGTCGGGTGATCACGTCGACCAGCGTCCCACGCACGCGCGCCGCACCGCCGTGACAGGCGTCATGACCTGCGGCGACGGCGCTCCGGGGTCAGCCCCGGCGGACGTCCGCACCGAGCGCGACCAGCTTCTCCTGGAAGTTCTCGTAGCCGCGGTCGATGAGGCTGATCCCGCGGACGGTCGACGTGCCCCTCGCGGCGAGCGCCGCGATGAGGTGGGAGAAGCCGCCGCGCAGGTCGGGGACCTCGATGTCGGCCGCGGACAGCGGCGTCGGGCCGGAGATCACCGCGGAGTGGTGGAAGTTGCGCTGGCCGAACCGGCAGTCGCGACCGCCCAGGCACTCCTTGTAGACCTGGATGGTCGCGCCCATGCCCCGCAGGGCGTCGGTGAAGCCGAACCGGTTCTCGTAGACCGTCTCGTGCACGATCGACAGGCCCTTGGCCTGGGTGAGCGCGACGACGAGGGGCTGCTGCCAGTCCGTCATGAAGCCGGGGTGCACGTCGGTCTCGAGCACGATGGGGTTCAGGTCCGCGCCCGGGTGCCAGAACCGGATGCCGTCGTCCTGGACGTCGAACCGGCCGCCGACCTTGCGGAAGGTGTTGAGGAACGTCATCATCTCGGGCTGCGTCGCGCCCTTGACGGTGATGTCGCCGCCGGTGGCGAGCGCGGCCGACGCCCACGAGGCCGCCTCGATGCGGTCGCCGAGCGCGGTGTGCGTGTACCCGTCGAGGCGGTCCACGCCCTCGATGCGGATGACGCGGTCGGTGTCGACCGAGATGATCGCGCCCATCTTCTGCAGCACCGCGATGAGGTCCATGATCTCGGGCTCGATCGCGGCGTTGGCCAGCTCGGTGATGCCCTCGGCGCGCACCGCCGTGAGCAGGAGCTGCTCCGTGGCACCCACCGACGGGTACGGCAGCGCGATCTTGGTGCCCTGGAGGCGGCGCGGCGCGCGGATGTGGATCCCGTTCTCGCGCTTGTCCACGACGGCGCCGAACTGGCGCAGGATGTCCAGGTGGTAGTTGATCGGCCGGTCGCCGATCCGGCACCCGCCGAGGTCGGGGATGAACGCCTCGCCCAGCCGGTGCAGCAGCGGGCCGCAGAACAGGATCGGGATGCGGCTCGAGCCCGCGTGCGCGTCGATGTCCGCGACGTGCGCCGACTCGACGTTGGAGGGGTCCAGGTCGAGGATCCCCGCGTCCGGGTCGGACTTCACCGCCACGCCGTGCAGCTCCAGCAGCCCCGTCACGACACCGACGTCGCGGATCTGCGGCACGTTGCGCAGCACGCTCGGCGACTCCCCCAGCAACGACGCCACCATCGCCTTGGACACGAAGTTCTTCGCGCCCCGCACGGTGATCGTCCCGTCCAGCGGGGTCCCGCCGTCGACGTACAGCACATCCTTCATGAGCTCTGGTCGCCCTCTCGCCAAGCCGATGGTCCGTGGTGCCCCTGCGGGCCCGGTCCCGCGCGTCGTGGCCGCGGACGGCTCGTCCGCGGGCGCGGGGCCCGAGTGCGCCAACATGCGGCACCCGGAGATTATTCACCCCTGCGGGCATGCTCGCCGCCATCCGGACGGCGGCGGCCGTCCCCGACACGTTACTCCCCGGTACGCCTGCGCGGGACGAGCGCCCAGAACCGCGAGGTAGAGCCCCGGTCCCGCGAGGGTAGAGGCGTGGTCATGACCACGCCTCTACCTCGGCGGACCTGGGCTCTACCTCGGTGGTCCGGGCCGGCTCAGACGGCGGTCGCGTCGTACGCGGCGACGTACCGGTCGATCTCGGCGAGGTAGGCCGCGCGCTGGGAGTCGCCCAGCCACGACGCCTCGAACGAGTTGCGCGCGAGCTGCACGACCTCCTCCGTGGTGAGGTCCGCCGCCTCCGCGAGCGCCACGTAGTTGTCGGCCACGTAGCCGCCGAAGTACGCCGGGTCGTCGGAGTTCAGCGTGACCCGCACGCCCGAGCGCAGCAGGCCCGCGATCTCGGTCGCCTTCATGTCGTCCGTGACGAACGAGTTCGAGATCGGGCAGCACGTGAGGCCGAGGCCGCGCTCGCGCACGACCTCGACGAGCGCCGGGTCCTCGACGACGTTCGTGCCGTGGTCCACGCGGTCCACGCCGATCTCGTCGAGCACGGTCCGGATGTTGTCGATGCTCCCGACCTGGTCGATGTCGCAGTGCATCGTCAGCCGGTAGCCGAGCTCACGGGCGCGCGCGAACACGTCGGCGAACTTCTGCGGCGGGTTGTCGCGCTCGTCCGAGTCGAGCCCGACGCCCAGGATCTTGTCCCGGAACGGCACCGACGCCTCGAGCGTCTCCGCCGCGCTCTCGGCCGACAGGTCGCGCAGGAAGCACAGGATGAGGTGCGCGTCGACGCCGTGCTTGGACGACGCCTCGGCCGCGGCGCGGTGGTAGCCCGTCACGACCGCCTCGAACGGCACGCCGCGCGACGTGTGCGCCTGCGGGTCGAAGAACATCTCGACGTGCTTCGTGAGCGAGTCGAACGCGTAGGTCGCGCGCACCTCCTCGACCGTCGACTGGCCGATGTCGATCCCGTTCCTCTGCGCGAGGCGCAGCTTGAGGTCGGGCTCGAGCGTGCCCTCGAGGTGCAGGTGCAGCTCCGCCTTGGGCAGGCCGGTGACGAAATCGCGGGTGGGCGTCGTGGGCGCAGGCATGGGTCTCCTTCTCGAGTCGATGTCCCCCGCCCTCATCCTCTCCCGTGCCCGACGCCGGGGCGCACCCGCGCGCGAGGACTCGGGCCGAGCGTCACGGCGAGCGCACGGGAACCCGACATTGACACTTTGAGATCTAACCGTTAGGTTTCTCATCATGACTGAGCAGCCCGTGCCCACCAGCAGCCTCGAGCTCGTCCGCTGGATCGGCTGGGCTCAGCGCAAGGCGGCCGAGGACTGGGTGCGCGAACGCGACCTCAGTCACGAGCAGGCCTTCGTGCTCGGCTTCCTGGCCCAGAACCCCGGCGCGATCCAGCGCGACATCGCCGCGGTGAGCCGCACCAGCGCGGCGAGCGTCACGAGCCTCCTCAAGGGGCTCGAGCATCGTGGCCTCGTCGAGCGCCGCCCGGATCCCGACAACGCGCGCGTCAAGCGCGTCGAGACCACGCCCGCCGGCGCCCGGCTCATCGCAGGTTTCCAGGACGCGATGACCGCCGCCGACGAGACGATCCTGGCCCCGCTGGACGGGGCGGAACGCGCTGCCTTGCGCGCGCTGCTCGCCAAGGTCGTCGCCGAGCTGCCGCGACCCACCCGGGACTGAACCGGACGCGGCCCGGACCGGACGGCCCGGGCGCGACGCCCCGCCACACCGTCACCGACCACCGCTCCCGTCGCCGCGCCGGCTCCCGCCGGCGTGCGCTCGAGCCTGCCCGAACGGAGCAGCCCTGAGCACCCCCGACCTCGAGACCCTGACGGGCCCCTCCCACCCTGCCACCGGGGCGCCCGGCGACCCGACGCCCGCGACCCCGCCAGCACCCGACGCCGTGGGCACCGACCGGTGGTACCTCTCCTCCGCGCCGATCGTCCGCGCCCTCGTGCACCTGTGCGTGCCGATGGCCGCGGCCATGATCGTTGGCGCCGTCTACAACGTCGTCAACGCCGGGTTCGTCGGCTCGCTGCACGACAACGCGCTGCTCGCCGCCGTCACCCTCGGCACGCCCCTCCTCGGCCTCGTGATGGCTGTCGGTGGCGTGTTCGGCGTCGGCGGCGGGGCGCTCGTCGCCCGGCTGCTCGGCGCGGCGGAGCACGACCCGTCCGCCCCGAGCCAGGTCCGCCGCGTCTCGTCGTTCGCCGTCTGGGGCGCCGTGGTCACCGGCGCCGTGCTCGGTGCCGGCGGGCTCCTCCTCCTGCGACCGCTCGTCACCCTCCTCGGAGCGGACGCCGCCACCACTCCCGCGACGGCGACCTACGTCGCGGTCATGCTCGCGTTCGTCCCGGTCCTCACGGCGGCGTTCTGCCTCGAGCAGCTCGTCCGTGCCGAGGGCGCCTCGCGCCAGGTGATGTACGCGCTCGTCGGGTCGACCGTCCTGAACCTCGCACTGGACGTCCTGTTCGTCCTCGTCCTGCCCTGGGGAGTGGGCGGCGTGGCCCTGGGCACGGGTCTGGCGAACCTCGCCGTCGTGGTGTATTTCGCCGTCTGGCTGACCCGCAGGAGCGAGCACATGAGCATCGCACCCCGGTGGTTCACGCTCTCGCCGAGCGTGCTCAAGCCGGTCTTCGGCGTGGGGGTCGGCGAGCTGCTCCAGTCGTCGTTCCTCATCGTCACGTCGCTGGTGCTCAACAACCTCGCGGCCGCGTACGGGGACGGCCCGCTCGCCGCGATGGGTGTGGCGGTCCGGATCGCGCAGGTGCCGGAGTTCCTCCTCATGGGCGTGACGCTCGGCGTCCTGCCGCTGCTCGCCTACTCCTACGGCAAGGGCGACCGCGGACGGCTCACGGCGGCGCTCCGCGCTTCCGCGATCGCGGTGGGCGGCCTCGGGCTGCTGTTCTCCGCCGTCGTCATCCTGTTCCGCGACCAGGTGTTCGCCGCGTTCGTGGCCGACCCCGCCGTCCTCACGATCGGGGCCACCATCCTCACCGCCCAGCTCGTCGCGATGGTCGCCAACGGCTTCGCCGGGCTCGTCACCTCGCTGTTCCAGGCGACCGGGCGCGCCGTCCCCGCGATCGTCATGTCCGTGTCGCAGGGGGTCCTCTTCGTGCCCGTCGTGCTGCTCGGCAACCACTGGTTCGGGCTGTCCGGCATCGTCTGGTCGCTCACCGTGACCGAGGTCGTCGTGTGCCTCGTCGGCGCCGGGTTGCTGGTCGCCTCCCGCCCGGCCATCGCTCGTGGCCTGGCGGCGAGCACCGCCCGAATCGATTAGGTCGGTACCGCCGTCGCGCGCCCTGCGGCATCGTCACCGTGTTCGACATCCGAGAGCAAAGGAGCTGGAGAGATGCGACGCATTGCAGCGTGGGCCGCCGCGGTGGTCCTCGGCGCGGCGGGCCTGGTGGCAGCCTCGCCGCCCGCCCCCGCCGCGGCGCACGGGGCGGAGGTGTTCCCGGGGAGCCGCCAGTACCTGTGCTGGGTGGACGGCCAGACGGGCAACGGGCAGGTGGACCCGCAGAACCCGGCGTGCGCGAACGCCTACGCGGTCAGCGGCACCTCGGCGTTCTACAACTGGTTCGGGAACCTGGACTCGAACGGCGCGGGCCGCACCGCCGGCTACGTCCCCGACGGCCAGATCTGCGACGGCGGGGGTCGCGGCCCGTACGACTTCAGCGGGTTCAACGCCGTGCGGGACGACTGGCCCCGGACGCACCTGACCGCCGGGGAGACCTACCAGTTCCAGCACAACAACTGGGCCGAGCACCCCGGGCGCTTCGACGTGTACGTCACCGAGGAGGGCTGGGACCCGTCGAGCCCGCTCGCGTGGGACGACCTCGAGCTGATCGACTCCGTGACCAACCCGCCCGACACCGGCGGACCCGGTGCCCTGAACTACTACTACTGGGACGTCACGCTCCCCGCCGACCGCAGCGGCGACCACATGATCTTCACCCACTGGGTCCGCTCGGACAGCAACGAGAACTTCTACTCGTGCTCCGACGTCGCGTTCGACGGCGGCGACGGCGAGGTCACGGGGATCGGCGACGACGGCGGCGAGCCGACCGAGCCCGCGTGCCCCGACGAGGCGCCGGGCACCCCGGGATCCGTCATGGCGATGTCCGTCACCGCCACGAGCGCGCACGTCATGTGGGGCGCGGCCGAGTCCGGGTGCGTCACCGGGTACGACGTGCTGGACCCCGCGACCGGCCAGGTGATCGCGAGCACCGACGGGTCACCCATGGTCGATCTCACCGGGCTGGAACCCGACACGGCGCACACCGTGGCGGTCCGGTCCCGGAACGACCACACCGGAGCGGTCTCGGGGACCAGGAGCGTCACGTTCACCACCCTGGACGACGGCGGGACACCCGAGCCCGGCGGCGCCTGCACCGTCGAGTACTCCGCGCCCGGCTGGGGCGGGAACAGCAGCGGGTTCACCGCGTCGGTCACGGTGACCAACACGTCCGCGGCGACGGTGGACAACTGGGTCGTCACGTTCGACTACCCCGGAGGCCAGCGGGTCGACGTACCGGGATGGAGCGCGACCGTCGCCCAGCTGGGCACCACGGTCACGGCGACCCACCCCGCGTGGAAGAGAGGCATCGCCCCCGGCGAGTCCGTCACGTTCGGCTACAACGGCGCGACCGCCGCGGCCGGGATCCACCCGGCGCCGGCAGGCTTCGCGCTCAACGGCGTGGCCTGCGGCTGACCCACGGACGACGGTGCGCCGGCGGGAACGTGGCCCGCCGGCGCACCGCCAGGTCCGGGCAGCGGTGGCCGACCGCGGACCTAGAGCAGGCGGCCGCCCGTGACACCGATGCGGTCGCCGGTGATGTAGCTGGACTCCTGGGACGCGAAGAACACGTACGCCGGCGCGAGCTCGGCAGGCTGCCCGGCGCGGCCCAGCGGCGTGTCGGCGCCGAACTGCTCGACCTTCTCCTCCGGCATCGTGGCGGGGATGAGGGGCGTCCAGATCGGTCCCGGCGCGACCGCGTTGACGCGGATGCCCTCCGGCGCGAGCTGCTGCGCCAGCCCCTTCGTGAAGTTGAGGATCGCCGCCTTGGTCGTGGCGTAGTCGAGCAGCTGAGGGCTGGGCTCGAACGCCTGCACGGACGTGGTGTTGACGATCGCCCCGCCGCGGGGCAGGTGCTCGAGCGCCGCCTTCGTGATCCAGAACAGCGCGTAGACGTTGGTCTTCAGGACGCGGTCGAGCTGGTCGGTCGTGATCCCGCGCAGGCCGTCGTCCTGGGCCATCTGGTACGCGGCGTTGTTGACGAGGACGTCGAGGCCGCCCAGGCCCGCGACGGCGTCGGCGACGAGACGCCGGCAGAACTCCTCGTCGCGGATGTCACCCGGGAGCAGGACGACCGTGCGACCCGCGTCCTCGACCCACCGGGCCGTGGTCCGGGCGTCCTCCTCCTCTTCCGAGAGGTACGAGATCGCGACGTCGGCGCCCTCGCGGGCGAACGCGATCGCGACCGCGCGGCCGATGCCGGAGTCCCCTCCGGTGATCAGCGCGCGCTTGCCCTCGAGTCGGCCCGATCCTCGGTACGTGGACTCCCCGTGGTCGGGCTCCTGGGACATGTCGCCGGTGAGACCCGGCGGCTCCAGCTGGTCGGCGGGCTGCTCGGGCTGCGGCTGCTGCGTGGTCGGGTCCTGGGGCGTGGTCTGGTCGGACATGTAGATCTCCCCTGTCGACGGTCGGCGGAACCTCCAGCATGGGCGCGGTGACGCCCGCTCGCAGCGCACCGCCGGACCCCGCCTCGTGCCGCGGCCCTACGCCTCGTCCGTCGCCGAGACCAGACCCACCCGGTACGCGAGCACGACCGCCTGCACCCTGTCCCGCAGGCCGAGCTTGGCCAGGATCCGGGAAACGTACGTCTTGACCGTCTCCGGGGTGACGACGAGCTCTCTCGCGATCTCGACGTTGGACAGCCCGGCGGCGAGCTGCTCGAGCACCTCGAGCTCGCGCGGGGTCAGGCTGCGCACGACCTCGTCCCTCGCCTGGCGGGAGGTGTCGGTCGGCCGCACGCGCTCGGCGTAGCGGCCGATGAGGGCGCGCGTGACCGTCGGGGCCAGCAACGACTCGCCCCGGGCGATCGTCCGGATGCCGTCGACCAGCTCGGCGGGAGGGGCGTCCTTGAGCAGGAACCCGCTCGCCCCGGCGCGCAGCGCCTCGTAGACGTACTCGTCGACGTTGAAGGTGGTCACCATGAGCACCCTGGCCGGCGTCTCGACGTCCGGGCCCGCGATCTGTCGCGTCGCCTCGATGCCGTCGAGCACGGGCATCCGGATGTCCATGACCACGACGTCGGGTCGCAGCCGTCGCGCGGCCTCGACGGCCGCACGGCCGTCCTCCGCCTCACCGACGACCTCCATGTCGGCCTGTGCGGAGAAGATCGTGACGTAGCCGACCCGCACCAGCTCCTGGTCCTCGCAGACCAGGACGCGGATCGGGGGTCGTGACGGCGTCGGCGAGACGGTCATGGGCGGCTCCTGCTCGGGGACGTGGGGATCCGGGCCCGCACGCGGAAGCCCCCGTCCGGCGTCGGGCCGGCCTCCAGGTCCCCGTCGAGCAGGCGGACACGTTCGCGCAGACCGGCGACGCCCCGGCCGGCCGGTACCGCCACCTCCGCGATGGCGGGCGCGCCCTGCGCCGGGCCGTCCGACGCCGCGACCGACGTCGCGCCCGACTCGGCGGGTCCGCCCGTGATGACCTCAGCCACGAGGTGCTCGGCGCCGTGGCGCACGCGGACCGTGGTCGGTCTTCCGGAGGCGTGCTTGAGCGCGTTGGTGAGCCCCTCCTGCACGACCCGGTAGGCGGCGAGCTCGACGGCGTCGGGCAGGTCGCGCCGTCCGCCCTCCTCGGTCCATTCCACCGGCTGGCCCGACCGGCGGGCCCGTTCGACGAGGTCGCCCACGCGGCCGAGGACGGGCGCCCGCTCCGCAGGTGCCGACTCGCCCGTCGCCTCGAGCACGCCCAGCAGGTGCCGGAGCTCCGTCAGGGCACGTCGCCCGGTGCCGCTGATCGCGACGAGCCCCTCGGCCGCCCGCTCGGGCGCCGCGGGCAGGAGGAACTGCGCGGCGTCGGCCTGCACGACCATCGCCGTCACGTGGTGCGTCACGACGTCGTGCAGCTCCCGGGCGATCCGCGCGCGCTCCTGGGACGCCGCGACCGCGGCGGCGAGACGGCGGCGCTCGACCTCCTCGGCCCGCCAGCGACGTACTCCCGTGCCGGCCGACCAGATCACCACGAGGACGAGGTAGAACGCGAGGAACACCGGCAGCCGGTTGGGCGAGCCCAGACCGGTCAGCGCGGTCGCGAGGACGACGTAGCCCCCGGTCGCCAGGGCGGCGACGCTCCGCCGGAACCGCACCAGGTGCGCTCCGGCGGTGTACAGCGCGACGTAGAGGCCGACGCTCGCGAACGACGGCGGGTACGACAGGACCTGGTCCACGGCGAACGCCGCCCCGACGACGGCGAGGCACGTCCCGGGACTGCGACGGCGGAGCGCGAGCGGCAGGCACTGCGCGAGGACCAGCGTCACGGCCAGCGCGTCCGTCGGCCGCTCCGGCAGGTCCCCGAGCTCGACGCCGATCGCCGACAGCGTCGGGACGAACCCGAGCACGGCGAGCGCGACCGCGAGCGAGACGTCCAGGGCGTCCTGCCGGTGCGCTCGCCACCGTCCAGGCGCCCGGCCGGTGCGTGAGGCCCGGTCGAGGACGGGGGTGTCGGGCACGACCCGAGCCTACGGGCGACGGCCGCGGGCGGGGAGCAGCGTCCCACGGCGGCGCGCGAGGACGAGCATGGGGGCGGCGATCAGCGCGCCGAGCGCGACGGTCACCAGCGAGCCCTCGATACCGAAGGCGCCACCCGTCAGGACGCTCGGCCCTGAGACGTCCGCGACCAGCAGGCCCGGGGCCGCGTGGCCCGAGACAGGGATGCCGAGCAGCGCCACCGTGGCGTTCCAGGCGAAGTGCAGGCCGATGACGAACCAGAGGTTGCGGCGCCAGAGGAACGCGGCGCCCAGCAGCCCGCCGGCCTCGATCGCGATCGCCAGCGCGCTCCACGCGGTCGCGCCCGGGTTGAACAGGTGCGTCAGGCCGAAGAACAGGGCCGTGACCGCCAGCGCGGTCCAGCTGCCGAGCAGACGCTCGAACGCCTGGAGCGCGAAGCCCCGGAACGTGAGCTCCTCGGTGACCGCGGCACCGACGGTGACCGCGAGGATCGGTGCCACCACCGCGAGGAGGTCCACGTCGGCGACGCGGAACGTGTAGCCGCCGAGGGCCGTGACGACCGCCGCCGACACCGCGACGAAGCCGAGCCCGACCGCGGCGCCCAGCAGCGCCTCGGGCACGGCGCGGCGGGCGGCGATCTCGGGCGTGCGGCGGCGGGCGACGAAGCGCATGACCACCCGGTAGACGACGACCGCGAGCGCCGCGCCCAGCACGGGGAGCAGCAGGAACGGCTCGGCCGACGCCGTCGGGCCCGCGACGAGGCCGACACCGACCACGCCGACCAGCATCCACGTCAGGGGGTGCCGCAGGACGCGGGACACCGGGCCACCGCCGCCGTCCCGGGTGGGGCGAGGTGTCGTGGTCGTCGTGCTCATGCGGGCCTCCGTCGCTGTGCGTGACCGCCCGGCTGGGCGACCACCCGCAACGCTAGGAAGTCGGGCGTTCCGGCGAATCACCCCCGGGTGAGCAGTCGAAGTAGCTCTCGCGGGGGACCGGCGCAGCAGCGGAGTCGCCTCGTGATGAGCCGGGCCGGCGCCCTGCGGGCAGCCGCGGCTCCACGATCGCCACGCCCGGAGCTCAGCTCGGTCGAGTCCGCGTGGATGCCCGGCAGGCCCGTGTCCTCGTGCTCCTTGACGAAGGCGTGCCGGATCACGAGGGCCTCCGCGGGGTCGATGCGCCCGCTGCGCAAGATCGGTTCAAGCGTCAGTGTCATATGACGGTCGGTCTCCCCTGTCGTGCGGCCGTCACCAGTCCACGACGCGCCTCGCGACGCTCCCGACGCCACGGACGAGCCAGACCACGCCGCGGACGACAGCCACGACGACGCTGATGAGGTCGAAGAGCTCGACGAGACGCGCGACGCCGCGCCCCAGGGCTCGGAACGGACGCCACACCTGAAACCAGAAACCTCGTCGCGGCCGGTTCGGCGGATTCACGACCGAAGAGTGCCACACACGACCCGTGCTCGGACCGCTCGACCACGATCTTGGTCGCGCAGCCCGCTAGGGTACTTCGCATGCGAAATGACGAGCCGGCGACGGTGGACTCCGACGAGCTGCGGATCCAGATCCCGGCGGGCGGCTGGGTCGTCGGCACGGTGCGCAAGCCCGCCGGGGAGTCGCCCCGCGGCGTCGTGGTGATCCATCCTGCGACGGCGGTCCCCGAGCGCCTGTACACCGGCTTCGCGGAGTTCCTCGCCACCCACGGATATGTGGCCGTCACCTACGACTACCGCGGCACCGGCCGGTCCGGCAGCCCGCGCGACCACCGCGGCCTGCGCATGCGCGACTGGATGGCCGACGACGTCCCCGCGGTCGCCGCGTGGGCCCGCCCGCGGTTCGGCGACGTGCCACAGCTCGCTGTCGGGCACAGCATCGGCGGGCACGCGCTCGCGCTCGGAAGGGGCTCACGAGGCCTGGCCGGGTTCGTCACGGTCGCGTCCCACGGCGCCGCGACGTCCACGATCCCCGACCGCGCCGAGCGGGCGCGCGTCCGACTGATCCTGCGGGTGCTCGGTCCCGCGACGGCCCGGGTGCTCGGCTACGTCCCCGGCCGCCGTCTGAGCCTCGGGGAGGACATGCCCGCCGCCGCGATGCTCGAGTGGAGCCGCTGGTCGACCATGCCGGGCTATTTCTTCGACGACCCGACCATGCACGCCGCCGCGGACGCGGCCCGCGTCACGGGCGACGTCCTCGCCGTCGGGTTCACCGACGACCCGTGGGCCATCCCCGCGCAGATCGACGCGATCACCGACCGCCTCACGGCCGCCCGCGTCGAGCGACGCACCTGGAGCCCCGCCGACGGCGGCGTGGAGACGATCGGCCACATGGGCTTCTTCCGCCGTGGCCTGCGCGACACGCTCTGGCCCGAGCTTCTCGCCTGGCTCGACGCCCGCGCCGTGGCCGCCCCGTCGCAGCAGGACGGGAACGTCCACTTCCGCGCCAGGAAGCCACGACGATGACGCGTCGCCCGCCGCGGCTGGTGTTCCTCGTCACCGCGGCGGAACGCCAGATGCGGCGCTGGATCGCGCGACGCGGCAGCTCGCGCACGACCGGGGACGGCGGCCAGGGATTCGGCGCCCCCGCAGCCGGCGTGCTGCTGCACCTCGCCGACCACCCCGGCGCGACGATCGGCGAGGTGACGGCCGCGCTGCGAGCCTCCCCCGCCGGCACCAGCGGTCTGCTCGCCCGCATGGAGCGCGCGGACCTCGTGCGCCGTCGCGCCGACCCCGACGACCGACGCACCGTCCGCCTGGACCTCACGCCCACCGGCACCGCCGCGCTCGACGACGTCCGCGCCGCGCTCGCCGAGCTGAACGACCGACTCACCGAGGGCTTCACCCCGGACGAGCTGGCCACGGTCGCCCGCTGGCTCGAGCACGTGACGCGGACGCTCGCCTAGCTGCACCGGCGGGTCGTCTGGCGGACCGTCTGCCTCCCCTCCGAGCGCGCGCGGGGGCACGTTCGTCCCCAGGCGCGCGCACGACCGCCGGACAGCACGAGGCCCGGACCTGGAACAAGCAGGTCCGGGCCTCGGCTCGGGTGGTCGCCCGCGCGGGCGACCGCGTCCGACGGGTCAGAAGTTGATCATGTGCCCCGCGAGGCCGTGGATCGACTCCTGGACGGCCTCGGACAGCGTCGGGTGGGTGTGCACGTTGCGCGCGACGTCGTAGACGGTGAGGTCCCACTTCTGCGCGAGCGTGAGCTCGGGCAGCAGCTCGGACGCGTCGGGGCCGATGAGGTGGCCGCCGAGCAGCTCGCCGTAGGTCTCGTCGGAGATGAGCTTGACGAAGCCGGTCGGGTCGCCGAGGCCGTGCGCCTTGCCGTTCGCCATGAACGGGAAGGTCGCGACCTTGACCTTGTAGCCCTCGTCGCGGGCCTGCTGCTCGGTGAGGCCGAAGCTCGCGACCTGCGGCTGGCAGAACGTCGCGCGCGGCATCATGCGGTAGTCGCCGAGCGTGAGGGTCTCGGCGCCGCCGATGGTCTCGGCCGCGACGACACCCTGCGCCTCCGCGACGTGCGCGAGCATGAGCTTCGCGGTGACGTCGCCGATGGCGTAGACGTGCTCGACGTTGGTGCGCATGACGTCGTCGATCGCGATGGCGCCGCGCTCGGTGAGCTGGACGCCGGTGTTCTCGAGGCCGAAGCCCTCGACGTTGGGCGCGAAGCCGACGGCCATGAGGACCTTGTCGACGACGAGCTCGCCCGGCTTGTCGTCCTTGACGCCCTGGTAGCTGACGGTGACGCCGGCCGTGCCGTTGTCCTTGACCGTCTGGACGGCGGTCGACGTGAGCAGGTTGATGCCGAGCTTCTTGTACTGCTTGGCGATCTCCTTCGACACGTCGGCGTCCTCGTTGGGCAGCGCGCGGTCGAGGAACTCGATGATCGTGACGTCCACGCCGTAGTTCTTGAGGACGTAGCCGAACTCCATGCCGATCGCGCCGGCGCCGACGATGGCGATGGAGCGGGGCAGGTCGCGCGTGAGGATCTGCTTCTCGTACGTGACGACGTTCTCGGACAGCTCGACGCCCGGGAGCAGGCGCACCTTCGAGCCGGTCGCGATGATGACGTTGTCGAACGTCACCTGGTCGGTCGAGCCGTCGGCGAGCTTCACGTCGAGCGTGTGCGCGTCGCGGAACGTGCCGCGGCCGTCGTACTCGGTGATCTTGTTCTTCTTCATGAGGAAGTGCACGCCCTTGACGCGCCCCTCCGCGACGGTGCGCGAGCGGTCGAACGCCGCGCCGAAGTCGAAGCTGACCTCTCCGGAGATGCCGAAGGTCTTCGCGTCGTGCTGGAAGATGTGCGCGAGCTCGGCGTTGCGCAGGAGCGCCTTGGACGGGATGCAGCCCACGTTGAGGCACACCCCACCCCAGTACTTCTCCTCCACGACCGCGACCGACAGACCCAGCTGGGCTGCACGGATCGCGGCCACGTAACCACCGGGACCTGCACCGAGGACGACGACGTCGTAGTGGGATGCCATGGCGACCAGCCTACTGGCGCCGGATCGGCCCTGGGGTGCGTGCGCGGGCGACGTCCGCCACACCTGCGGGCCCCCGCGCGGGTTGACCCTGCGTCGTCGTCCGGGTCACGATGTCCGGGATGCGACACCTGCGGCTCCTCCTTCGCCGGCCGCGCTGAGCCCGCCGGGCGGGCACGCTCAGCGCGGCGGTGCCTGCGCGTCGCGATGCGCGCACGGCGAGTGCCCGACGACGAAGCCCACCTTCTCGAGGAGCCTCCCCGTGGACGCCGCACACCCACCCCACTCCGCCGCACACCCGCTGCCGACCCGTGAGATCGAGGACCGCTGGCAGCGGTACTGGGCCGAGCACGGCACGTTCCGCGCGCGCGACGACGGCGCGCGCCCCCGCCGCTACCTGCTGACGATGTTTCCGTACCCGTCGGGCGACCTGCACATGGGTCATGCCGAGGTGTTCGCCCTGGAGGACGTCGTCGGGCGGTACTGGCGCCTGCGCGGGTACGACGTGCTCAACCCGATCGGCTGGGACTCGTTCGGGCTGCCTGCCGAGAACGCGGCGATCCGCCGCGGCGAGAACCCTGCCGTCTTCACCGAGACCAACATCGCGACGCAGGCCGCGACGGCACACCGGTACGGGGTGTCGTTCGACTGGACGCGCCGCCTGGAGACGCACCGCCCGGAGTACTACCGCTGGACGCAGTGGCTGTTCCTGCGGCTTCTGGAGCGCGGCCTCGCCTACCGCGCGACCGCCCCGGTGAACTGGTGCCCGGCCGACCAGACCGTGCTCGCCAACGAGCAGGTCGTCGGCGGTCGGTGCGAGCGGTGCGGGGCGGCCGTCGTGCAGCGCGAGCTCACGCAGTGGTTCGTGCGCGTCACCGCGTACGCGGACCGGCTGCTCGACGACATGGACGCGCTCGAGGGCGCGTGGCCCGCGCGCGTCCTGACGATGCAGCGGAACTGGATCGGGCGCAGCACGGGCGCGCGCGTGCGCTTCGCGGTCGTGCCCGACGGCGGCCCCCGCGCGACCGCGAGCGCCTCGCCCGGGGCCGGCTCGCGGCCCGACCACGTCGAGGTGTTCACGACGCGCCCCGACACCCTTCCCGGCGCGACGTTCGTCGCCGTCGCACCGGACGGGCCGCTCGCGGCGGCGCTGTGCGCACCGGAGCACGCGGAGGCCCTCGCCCGGCACCGGGAGGCCGCGCTGGCCTCCGGGGAGATCGAGCGGACGAACGCGCATCGTCCGAGCGACGGGACGTTCCTGGGCACGTGGGTGCTGCACCCGGAGACGGGCGCGCGGCTGCCCGTCTGGGCGGCTGACCACGTGCTGCCCCACTACGGGACGGGCGCGGTCATGGGCGTGCCCGCCCACGACGAGCGCGACGCGCGCTTCGCCGCCGCGCACGGCCTGCCCGCCGGGTCGGGCGAGACCTGGCCCGGCGTGGAGGAGGCGATCACGCGGCTGGAGGCCGACGGCGCTGGCGAGCGCGCGACGTCGTACCGGCTGCGCGACTGGCTCGTCTCGCGCCAGCGCTACTGGGGCGCCCCGGTGCCGGTCGTGCACTGCCCGGGCTGCGGCGTCGTGCCCGTCCCCGACGACGAGCTGCCCGTGCGGCTGCCCGACCTGGCCGGCGACGACCTGCTCCCCCGCGGCCGCTCGCCGCTCGCGTCCCCCGCCGCCGACGCGTGGCGGCGCGTGCCGTGCCCGCGCTGCGGCACGGACGCGGAGCGCGACCCGGACACGCTCGACACGTTCGTCGACTCGTCCTGGTACTTCCTGCGGTACTGCTCGCCGGGCGAGGGAGCGCCCGACGACGTCCCGTTCCGCCCCGAGGACGCGCGGCGGTGGATGCCCGCGGCGCAGTACGTGGGCGGCGTCGAGCACGCGATCCTGCACCTGCTGTACAGCCGGTTCGTCACGAAGTTCCTGCACGACGAGGGCTGGGTGGACGTCGTCGAGCCGTTCGCGACGCTGCTCAACCAGGGGCAGGTGCTGAACGGCGGGCGGGCCATGAGCAAGTCGCTCGGCAACGGCGTCGACCTGGGCGAGCAGCTCGACCGGCACGGCGCCGACGCGGTCCGCCTCGCCATGGTGTTCGCGGGGCCGCCGGAGGACGACGTGGACTGGGCCGACGTCGACGCGGGCGCGATGCGGCGGTTCTGCGCGCGCGTGCTGCGGCTCGCGGACGGTGTCGGCCGGGTCCCTGGGACGGGCGAGTCCGGCCCCGGGGCGCGGGACGCCGTCGTGCCCGGGTCGCGCGCGCACGCGCTGCGCCGTGCCACGCACCGGACCGTGCACGAGGCGCAGGACCTGCTCGACCGGAGCCGGTTCAACGTGGTCGTCGCGCGCGTCATGGAGCTCGTCACCGCCGCGCGCCGCGCGTCCGAGGTCGGCCCTGCACCGGACGAGGACGCCGTGGCGCACGCCACCGCCGTGCGCGAGGCCGTCGAGGCGGTCGCGGTGCTGCTGAGCCTGTTCGCGCCGCACACGGCCGAGGAGGCCTGGCACCGGCTGGGTCGCGAGCCGTCGGTGGCCGACGCGACCTGGCCCGTCGTCGACCCGGGGCTGCTCGCCGCGGACGAGGTCGAGGCGGCCGTCCAGGTCGACGGGAAGGTCCGCGACCGGGTGCGCGTGCCCGCGGACGTCGACGAGCGTGCGCTGCACGACCTCGCGCTCGGGACGACCGGCGTCGCGCGGGCGACCGCGGGCCGCGAGGTCGTGCGCGTCGTCGTGCGCGCGCCGCACGTGGTGAACGTCGTGACCCGCGCTGCGACGTCCTGACCCCCCGACGCGAGCGGGGGGTGAAGTCGCTACGATGCTGCCGCCGCGTCCACTCGACCAGCGGGCCCGTGCGCGGCGACGCGGGCCGGCGCACGGAGCACCTCCCCATGGCCTTCGGACTCGCTGCCCTCCTGGACGACATCGCGGCGTTCGCCAAGCTCGCCGCGGCGTCGATCGACGACGTGGGCGCCGCCGCCGGGCGCGCGAGCGCCAAGGCGACGGGCGTCGTCATCGACGACACCGCCGTCACGCCCCGCTACGTCGAGGGTCTGGCCGCCAAGCGCGAGCTGCCCGTCGTCAAGCGGATCGCGACCGGGTCGCTGCGCAACAAGCTGCTGTTCATCCTCCCGGCGATCCTGCTGCTCAGCCAGTTCCTGCCCCAGCTGCTCACGCCCCTGCTCATGCTCGGCGGGACGTACCTCGCGTTCGAGGGCGCCGAGAAGGTGTGGGAGCTCGTCTCGGGCAGGCACCACGCCGAGGTCGAGACGAAGGCCGAGAAGAAGGCCGTCGACGAGGACTCGGTCGTGTCGAGCGCGGTGCGGACCGACTTCATCCTCAGCGCGGAGATCATGGTCATCGCGCTCAACGAGGTCGCCTCCGAGGGCTTCTGGTCGCGCCTCGTCATCCTCGTGATCGTCGCGGTGCTCATCACGGTGCTCGTGTACGGGGTCGTGGCGCTCATCGTGAAGATGGACGACATCGGCCTGCACCTCGCGAAGCGCGACACGCCGTGGGTCCAGTCGTTCGGGCGCGGCCTCGTCGGCGCGATGCCGAAGGTCATGGCGGTCATCTCGTTCGTCGGGATCATCGCGATGCTGTGGGTCGGCGGGCACATCCTGCTCCAGGGCGCCTACGACCTCGGCTGGCACGGCCCGTACGACGTCGTGCACCACCTCGAGCACGCGGTCACCGGCGTCGCGGGCGT
>JAQSXO010000439.1 GCA_029256625.1 Cellulosimicrobium sp.
ACGCGGCGCTCGGGCAGCCCGGTGATCACCTGGCCGTCGACGACGACCTCGCCGCTCGTCACGGTCTCGAGCGCGTTGACGAGCCGCACGAGCGTCGACTTGCCGGCGCCCGAGTAGCCGATGACGCCGAAGATCTCGCCGCGGCGGATGCTCAGCGAGACGTCGTCGACGGCGTGCACGGCGCCGTCGCCCTCGCCGAACGTCTTGCTCACGTGGCGCAGCTCGATCGCGGGCTGCTCGTCACCGCCCTCGTCGCGGGGGACGTCGGTCACGTCGGGTTCCTCTCGTCGGAGGCCGTGCCTCCGGGCCGGGGCCGCCTGGGTCACCTGGAGTCGCCAGGTGTGTCGTCGGGGCCGCCTGTCGGGGTGTGCCGCTCGCCTGCCATCGTCCTCCCCCGGGCACGACGGCGCGCGAGGGCGGGCGCACGTGCGCCCGCCCTCGCGCGTGCGAGGTCAGGAGTTGCGGATGTCGTCCTCGATGCCGGCGAGGATCTCCTGGAGCTCGGCCGGCGTGTTCTCCTTGATGACGGCCGTGCCGCCCGACGCCGACTTCTCGGCCTCGACGACCTCCGGCGAGTGGGAGATCTCGGCGAGCTTGAGCAGCGTCTCGTCGTCCTTGTCCTCAGCCCGCGCGACCCACACGTTGATGTAGGGCTTGGCGGCGTCGGAGTCGGGGTCGTCCTGGAACAGCGCGTCCTCGGGCTCGAGGCCCGCGTCCTCGACGAAGTCGTTGTTGATGATCGACGCGTCGACCGACTGGAGCTGGATCGGTGTCTGCGCGGCGTCGACGGGCGTGACCGTCACCTTGGAGCTGGGGAGCACGTCCGCCTCGGTGGAGATGGAGCTCCCGCCGTCCTTGAGCTCGACCAGGCCGGCCTCCTGCAGCACGAGGAGCGCGCGGGCGAGGTTCGTCGGGTCGTTCGGCACGGCGACCTGGCCGCCGTCGGGGATCTCCTCGAGCGACGTGTGCTTGGACGAGTACAGGCCGAGCGGGTAGACGGCGGTCGCGCCGATCGGCTGCAGGTCGTCGCCCGCGTCGACGTTGTAGCCCGCGAGGAACTGGAGGTGCTGGAACTGGTTGACGTCGAGCTCGCCCTGGGACAGCGCCGGGTTCGCCTGCGTGTAGTCCTGGAGGTCGACGAGCTCGATCTCGATGCCCTCGGCCTCGGCCTGCTCCTGGAACACCGCCCACTTGTCGTCGGACGCGCCGACGACGCCGACGCGGATCGGGTCCGCGGCGTCACCGCTCGCGGCGCCGCCCGCGGTGTCGTCGCCGCCGCCGCAGGCGGTGAGGGTGAGAGCGGCCGTCGCGGCGATCGCGGTCCAGGTCAGACGCTTGCGGGTGGTCGAGAACGACATGGGGGTTCCTTCCGGTGGCGGCGTCGTCGGTCACGGGTGGCGACCGGCGGGGCCGGGGTGCAGGGACGGCCCTGCGAGGGGTGGGGTTCGGGTGCTTCCGGCGGGCCATCAGCCACGCGGCGAGCGGGGGCGGCGTCGTCAGGACGACGCGGCAGGTGCGGCGCAGGTCTCCCTGCGGGTCACGACGGCGTCAGCAGCCGCACATTCGCCCGGTGCGCACGCGACGACAGCACGACGTGCCGGCGCAGGACGCTGCGCGCGGGGTCGTGGTGACGACGTGGTTCCGGGCCATGCCGACATCATGTGCACGGCGGCGCCCCACGCGCCAATCACCGGGCCGGATCGTCCACGATATGGACGCCAAAATGGTCGCATGCCGGGAAACGCGCGCTACGAATCGTGACGGAACGGGCATCCAGTGTGGACGACAAGCCCGCCGGGCGCCCCCTCCGAGAGATCTACGCCACACCGTGCTCGCGGCGGGCCAGGGCGGCGAACTCGGGCGCGCCGCCGGCAGGCGGCTCGACGCGCAACGGCGGCATGCTGCGCACGACCAGCCAGAGCGGCACGATCGCGATGCACAGCGCGGGGATCAGCCGCGCGTCGTTGACCACCACGGCGGCCATGAACAGCGCGAGCCAGCCGCTGCGGCCCACGACGATCACCGTCCCGAGGACCGCTGCCGAGACGGCGACCGCGGCGGGGACGCTCGGCACGAGCGACGACGCCGCGAACCCGACCGCGACGCCGATGAACACCGCCGGGAAGATGCGCCCGCCCCGGAACCCCGCACCCGCCGCGACGACGAGCGCCGCGAGCTTGACCACGGCCAGGACGAGGATCGCCGTCCAGGTCATGTCGGCCGCGTCGGCGGACAGCTCCTTCATCTCCTCCAGGCCCTTGAAGAGCGTGAGCGGACCGCCGAGGACGCCCAGCAGCCCGAGGACGAGACCGCCCAGGCCGAGCGCGAGCACGGGGTGCCGCAGCCCGTGGAAGAACCGGTGGACGAACGGCAGCGCGAGGACGATGAGCAGCGTGAGGAGGGCTGCGACGACGGCCACGACCGCCGCGCTCAGCACGTCGCCCACCTGGACGCCCGGGTACGCGGGCAGGTCGACGGCGAAGGTCGGCGCCTCGAGCGCGGTCATCGTCACGGCCCCCGCACCTGCGGCGACCAGGGGCCCGAAGAGCCGGTCGAACAACGGGCCGGTGCGGTCACCGCCCTCGGCGAACGTCTCGGTGAGGATGAGCGCCGCGGCGAGCGGCGTCGCGAACATCGCGCCGATCGTGGCGGCCATCGCCAGCCCGACGGCGCCCTGGACCGGAACGCCCAGCCGCGGGCGGCACAGGATCCAGGCCGTGAGCGCGACGTTGATCGCGATGATCGGGTTCTCCGGCCCGAGGCTCACGCCGCCCGCGAGACCGAGCACGAGCGCGACCGCGAGCCCGGGCAGCGCGCGCAGCGGGAGCGGGGCGGTCACGAGGTCCGTCGTGGCCGGGTCCACGCCCGCGTGCCCCGGCGCCCACCGGATCGTCGCGCCGACCAGCAGGCCCGTGAGGGTGAGCACGAGGACCGTCCACCACGTCTCCGTCGTCGCGAGGCCCCACGCCGTGGGCAGCCGGTCCCACACGAGGTCCTGGATCCAGGTGGCGAGCGCCGAGAGCGCGACGAGGGTCAGGGCGCACAGCACGCCGACCAGGAGCGCCGGGACGACCAGGCGCACCAGGTGCCCCGTCGACAGCGGGCGCTGCGGCTCCCCGGTCACAGGGGCAGCGAACCACGCGGGGAACGGGACTGCACCTCGGCCCGTCGGGGCCGGCACGGCGAGAGACATGAAGGACCCCCCGCACACCCACCAGAGCTCACCTACCCTTGCTGCCTTCCGGCCCTGGGGGAGTTCGGCGAGATGATGCCGCACGAGGGGTCTGCACC
>JAQSXO010000440.1 GCA_029256625.1 Cellulosimicrobium sp.
GCGTCCTCGAACGCCTCGGTCGCCTCCTCGGCGAGCTGGTGCGCGCCGCGGTGCACGGCCGCGTTGCGCTCCTCGTAGAAGTCGACCTCGGTGTCGAGGACGACCTGCGGCTTCTGCGACGTCGCCGCGGAGTCGAGGTAGACGAGCGGACGACCACCGCGCACGGTGCGCTCGAGCAGCGGGAAGTCCGCCCGCACGGCGGCGAGCTCGGTCGCCGTCAGGGGGGAGCTGTGCGCGGTGGTCGTCATGGTCGTCTCCTCAGAGGTGGTGCTGCCGCTCAGGCCGAGGCGGCCGAGGCGGACTCGACGGCGCCGGAGAGGTAGCGGTCGTAGCCCTCCTCCTCCAGGCGGTCGGCCAGCTCCGGGCCACCCTCCTCGGCGACCTTGCCGTCGACGAAGACGTGGACGAAGTCCGGCTTGATGTAGCGCAGGATGCGCGTGTAGTGCGTGATGAGCAGGATGCCCGCGTCGGTCGCGCCGTGGACGCGGTTGACGCCCTCGGACACGATGCGCAGCGCGTCGACGTCGAGGCCCGAGTCGGTCTCGTCGAGGACGGCGAACTTCGGCTTGAGGAGCTCCATCTGGAGGATCTCGTGGCGCTTCTTCTCGCCACCGGAGAAACCCTCGTTGACCGAGCGCTCCGCGAAGGAGTCGTCCATGCGCAGACGCTCCATGGCGCCCTTGACGTCCTTGACCCAGTGACGCAGCGCGGGGGCCTCGCCGTCGATCGCGGTCTTCGCGGTGCGCAGGAAGTTCGACACGGAGACGCCGGGGACCTCGACCGGGTACTGCATGGCGAGGAACAGGCCCGCGCGGGCGCGCTCGTCGACGCTCATCGCGAGGACGTCCTCGCCGTCGAGCGTCACGGTGCCGCTGGTGACCTGGTACTTGGGGTGGCCGGCGATCGAGTAGGCGAGCGTGGACTTGCCCGAGCCGTTGGGGCCCATGATGGCGTGGACCTCGCCGCTGGCGATCGTCAGGTCGACGCCGCGCAGGATCGGCTTCGGCCCTTCCTTGGTCTCGACGCTGACGTGCAGGTCGCGGATCTCGAGAGTGGACATCTGGTTCTTCTCCAAGAGGTTCTGGTGAGCCGTGGGGCGCGCGCCCGGCGCGCCGTGGTGGTGCTCGTGGATCGGCTGGCGGATCGAAGGACGGATCAGGTGGGAGCGACGACGCGGTCGACGTCGACGAGCACCTGCTCGCCGTCGACCGTCACCGGGTACACGGGCACGGGCCGCATCGCGGGCAGCGCGGTCGGCATGCCGGTCCGCACGTCGAACTGCGAGCCGTGCAGCCAGCACTCGACGAAGCAGCCCTCGACCTCGCCGTCCGACAAGGACACCGCCCCGTGGGAGCAGATGTCCGAGATCGCGTGCCAGTCGCCGTCGCCGTCACGGATGACGGCGACCTCGACGACCCGCCCGTCCTCGGCCGGGAGCTCGACGCGGAGCGCCTCCTCCGGACCGAGGTCGGACGTCGTGCAGGCGGGCTGTGCGGTCACGCCGTCGCCTCGGCGGGCTCGGCGCTCCCGTCGATGATCGACATGGACTTGCTCAGCTCGCGCTCGATCGCCTCGAGCAGGCGCTCCTCGACCGACGCGACGCCGATCTCCTGGATGAGCTCCGCGAAGAAGCCGCGGACGACGAGGCGGCGCGCCTCGGCCTCCGGGATGCCGCGGGCCTGGAGGTAGAAGAGCTGCTCGTCGTCGAACCGGCCGGTCGCGGACGCGTGACCCGCGCCCTCGATCTCGCCCGTCTCGATCTCGAGGTTCGGCACCGAGTCCGCGCGCGCGCCGTCCGTGAGGACGAGGTTGCGGTTGAGCTCGTAGGTGTCCGTGCCCTCGGCCTCGGCCTGGATCAGCACGTCGCCGACCCACACCGCGTGCGCGCCCTCGCCCTGGAGCGCGCCCTTGTACGTGACGCGCGACTTGCAGCGCGGCACGGCGTGGTCGACGAACAGGCGGTGCTCCTGGTGCTGGTCCGCGTCCGCGAAGTAGAGGCCGACCATCTCGACGTCGCCGCCCTCGGCCGTGAACGTCGCGTCCGGGGTGATGCGCACGACGTCGCCGCCGAGCGTCACGACCACGTGCTTGAGCCGCGCGTCGCGCCCGATGCGGGCGCGGTGCGACGACGCGTGCACGGCGCCGTCGGCCCAGTCCTGGACCGACACGACCGTGAGGTGCGCGCCGTCCTCGACGACGATCTCGACCGTCTCGTTGAGCGTCGCGGTCCCGACGTGGTCGAGCACGACGACGGCCTCCGAGTGCCGCTCGGCGCGCACGAGCACGTGGCTCGCGGTCGGCGTGGAGCCGTGGCCCTCGACGCGCACGGACGTCACGTCCGACGCGACGGCCTCCTTGGGCACCGTGACGACCGTGGCCTGCTCGAACGCGTTCCACGCCGTGACGGCGGTGCGGTCGCCCGGCTTGCCGGCGGTGCCGAGCCGCTCGTCGTCGCGACCGACGATCGCGACCTCGACCTCGGGGGCCTCGACGACCGTGACGCGCACGTCGCCGCCGCCGCTCTGCCCGACGAGCTTCTCGTCGAACAGCGGCGCGAGGCGCGCGACGGGCGAGAAGCGCCACTCCTCCTCGCGCCCGGAGGGCACGGGGATGTCGGCGAGGTCGAACGACGTGAGCCGCTCGGCGCGCGAGCCCTGGGGCACGACGCCGTGGGAGTGCGCCCCGTCGGCCTGCGCGCGCGAGTGGTCGGTGGTCAGACCGGCCTCTTCGGGAATGGTGGTGGTGGTCATATCAGCCGACGGACCCTTCCATCTGCAGCTCGATGAGGCGGTTGAGCTCGAGCGCGTACTCCATGGGCAGCTCGCGCGCGATGGGCTCGACGAACCCGCGCACGATCATGGCCATCGCCTCGGTCTCCTCCATGCCTCGGGACATGAGGTAGAACAGCTGGTCCTCGCTCACCCGCGAGACCGTCGCCTCGTGCCCCATGGACACGTCGTCCTCGCGGACGTCGACGTACGGGTAGGTGTCGGACCGGGAGATCTGGTCGACGAGCAGCGCGTCGCACAGCACGGTCGAGGCCGAGTGCGAGGCGCCCTCGAGCACCTGGACCAGGCCGCGGTACGACGTGCGGCCACCGCCGCGCGCGACCGACTTCGACACGATGGACGACGACGTGTGCGGCGCCGCGTGGACCATCTTGGCCCCGGCGTCCTGGTGCTGGCCCTCGCCCGCGAACGCGATCGAGAGCGTCTCGCCGCGCGCGTGCTCGCCGAGCAGGTAGATCGCCGGGTACTTCATGGTGACCTTGGAGCCGAT
>JAQSXO010000441.1 GCA_029256625.1 Cellulosimicrobium sp.
GGGCTGCCGTACGACGAGGAGATCCTCGACCCGTACGGCGACGGGAGCGAGGAGCCCGACCCGGAGGAGCTGCGCCAGGACGTCCAGGACTGGTACGAGTACGCCGAGCAGGAGTACGCGACCGCCGAGCAGATCCGGGGCTGGCCCGACTGCGGGGAGTCCGAGCAGACCCCCGAGCAGGAGCAGCAGAACGAGGCCGCGCAGCAGCGCCTCCAGGACAAGCAGCAGCAAGCGCAGGACTCCCAGCCGGAGAACGAGGGTGGCGGCGACACCCAGGAGGGCGAGGGCTCCGAGGGCGACGAGCAGTCCGAGGCCTCCGGCGGCGAGGGCTCCGAGGGCGAGGACCAGCAGAGCCAGGCCGAGCGCGAGGAGCAGCAGCGCCAGGAGGAGCTCGAGCAGCAGGGCTCCGAGGCGCGCGACGAGCAGGAGCGCCTCGAGCAGGAGTACCGCGACCTCTACGGCGACCAGCCCGGGACCGGAACCGACCCGGGCGACGGGAGCGGGGGCGGCACCAAGAACTGGTGAGCAGGCACCACCCGCGCCGCGGCGTGCTCACCCTGCGAGACGACGGCCGGGACCCGCGAACGCGCCGGATGGTAGCCCTTACCCTCGGCGACCGTGACCACACCTGAGGATCTGTCCATCCTTCGAGCGCTCCACTCGACGCCGTCGCGCCGCTACCTCTCGCCGGAGCCCGTGCCGGACGACGTGCTCGACGCGATCCTCGACGCCGCGGTCCGCGGACCCAGCGGGGGCAACCGCCAGCAGTGGGCGTGGGTCGTCGTGAGGGACCCCGCGACCAAGGCGCAGGTCGCCGAGTGGTACCGCGAGGGGTGGCGCGCCGCGTACGGGGACCGGCGCGACGCCGTCCTCGGTGCCGCGACCGACGACGCGGGCGTGAGCGACGCGGGCTTCCGCGCCGTCGAGCACCTGGCCCTGCACCTGGAGGAGGCGCCGGTGTGGGTCGTGCCGGTGCTGCGGAACGCGGCGGGCTCGACAGACCCCCGGCTCGGCGCCTCGATCTACGGCGCGGTGCAGAACCTCGTGCTCGCCGCCCGGGCCTACGGGCTGGGGACGACGCTCACGACCTTCCACACGGTCCGCGAGCGCGACGTCGTCGCACTGCTCGGCCTGCCCGACGACGCGCTGACGATGGGCCTGGTCCCGCTCGGATACCCGGCGCGCGGGCGCTGGTCCGAGCCGCGCCGGCGCCCGCTCGCGGAGGTCGTGCACCGGGACCGGTGGCAGGGCTGAGCACACCCGGAAGAGGCGTGCGCCCACGCGCGTTCGCCCTGGAGGACACGCACACGGCCGGACGACCGTGACGACGGCACGGCACCCGGGCGACCGGGCGAGGAGGAGCAGCATGACCGCGACGAGCACGCAGGCCCACGCCACCGGCGTCCACGACGCCGCCCTGGACAACCCGTCGTGGAGCGCCCTCACCGGCGCCCACGCGCACCTTGCCCAGGGCGACGACCTCGCGCGGCGCTACCCGGCCGACGTCTCGCCCATCACGGGAGTGCGCTCGTGGGACGACCCTGGCGTGTGGGACGCGATCGCCGCGCTCGTCGGACCAGGCGGCCGCTTCTCCGCGCCGCCCGAGCGGGTCGAGCCGCCCGAGGGCTGGACGCTCGAGGCCCGCGTCGAGGGGGTCCAGCTCGTCGAGACCGAGCGCCTCGTCACCCGTCCCGAGCCGGAGGCCGTCGTGCTCGGCGCGGCCGACGTGCCGGACATGCTCGCGCTCGTCGAGCGCAGCCGTCCCGGGCCGTTCGAGGCCCGCACCTACCTGCTCGGGCGCTACGTCGGGTTCCGGGACGACGCCGGCCGGCTCGTCGCGATGGCGGGCGAGCGCCTGCACCCTGCCGGCTGGACGGAGATCAGCGCAGTGACGACCGATCCCGCGCACCGGGGCCGTGGCCTCGCGTCGCGCCTCGTGCGCGACGTCGCGTTCCACGTGCAGGAGCGGGGCGACCGCGCGTTCCTGCACGCCGCGGCCGAGAACGTCGGCGCGATCGGCGTGTACGAGCGTCTGGGGTTCACCCTGCGCCGCCGCACGAGCTTCGGCTCGCTGCTCGCACCGGCCTGACGCCCGGCGCTCAGTCCTCGATGCCCTCCACGAGCAGGGTCCGCGGGCCGGGGCCCTCGCCGGCGAGCGCGTCGTGCGGGTTGACGAGCACGCACCGGCGCAGCGACAGGCACCCGCAGCCGATGCAGTCCGTGAGGTGGTCGCGCAGGCGCGTGAGCTGCTCGATGCGCGCGTCGAGGTCGGCGTGCCACCCGGCCGACAGGCGGTGCCAGTCCTTGGCGGTGGGGGTCCGGTCGCCGGGCAGCGTCGCGAGGGCGGCACGGATGCGCGCGAGCGGGATGCCGACGCGCTGCGACGCACGCACGAACGCGACCCGGCGCAGCGTCTCGCGCGCGAAGCGCCGCTGGTTGCCGGGAGTCCGGCGGCTCGTGATGAGCCCCTCGCGCTCGTAGAAGTGCAGCGCGGACACCGCGACGCCGCTGCGCGCGGCGAGCTGGCCGACGGTGAGCTCGTCGCTCGGGGACGGGACGTCGTCGGGCACGCGAGCTCCTCGCCGGACGGCCGCGACGAGGACGCGCCGCGGGATGCTTGACCTCAACATTTGTTGAGGTTCGAGACTAGCAGGGCGCGCCCGGACCGGGTCGCGCGCCGCCGCTCCGGCACGGCCCTGAGCCGGCGCCGACCCCGACCCGAGGAGCACCCGATGGACGCCATCCGCCTGCACGCGTTCGGACCGCCCGAGAACCTCGTCCTCGACCAGGTCCCCGACCCCGTCCCCGGACCGGGTCAGGTGCTCGTCGCCGTCCGGGCGCACGGCGTCCACCTGCTCGACACGACCCTGCGCCGGGGCGAGGCCGCGGGCGGCCCGCTGCCCCTCCCCGCGCTCCCGACGATCCCCGGACGCGAGGTCGCCGGGGTCGTGGCCGCCGTCGGGCCGGGGGTCGACGCCGGGTGGCGCGGACGCCGCGTCGCGGCCCACCTCGGTGCCACGCCCGACGGCGGCGGGTACGCGCGGCTCGCCGTCGTCCCGGTCGAGGCGCTGCACCGCGTCCCCGACCACGTCACGGCGCCCGACGCGATCGCGATGATCGGGACCGGGCGCACCGCCGTCGGCATCCTCGACCTCGCCGAGCTCGACGCGACCGACACCGTGCTCGTCACGGCCGCGGCCGGCGGGCTCGGCACGCTCCTCGTGCAGAGCGCGCTCGCGGCCGGGGCGCGGGTCGTCGCGCTCGCGGGCGG
>JAQSXO010000442.1 GCA_029256625.1 Cellulosimicrobium sp.
GCGCACGTGGCAGCCGCTCGGGCCGCGCCAGGGGCCGCTCGTCATGGACTGGAGCCTGTCCCACTTCATGGGCTACCGGTTCGGCCTCTTCTCCTACGCCAAGGAGCGGACCGGCGGGCACGTCGACTTCGACCACTTCCTCCTCAGCGACGTGCTCGACGCCGACGGCGGCGCCGACCGGACGGCGCTCGACGCCGTCGTCGCCGAGGCGGAAGGGCTCGACCCGGCGGACCACACGGCCGAGTCGTGGGCCGCCGTCGAGCAGGCCCTCGCCTGGGCGCGGTCGACGACCGCGCCGTCGACGCACAACCAGGCCGACGCCCCCGCGCGGGCGCTCGCGCTCGCCGTCGCGTCGCTGGAGCCGACGACGTCCCCGGACGTCGCGTTCGCGGCGGAGGCGAGCCTGCGCGCGCTCGCCGGCACCGACTACGTCGCCGTGCGCGTCGTGAACGAGGAGGACGTCCCGGTGGACGTGGTGGTCACCACGCCGTACGGCAGCCGGACGTTCGCCGACGTCCGACCGGGGGCGAGCGCCTACCAGGCGTTCCCGACGCGACGGTCGCAGGCGCCGGCCGGGGAGGTCACCGTCACCGTCACGCGCTCGACCGACGCCGCGACGACGACCCGCACCGTGCCGTTCGGCCGCTGACCCGCTCCCGACCCGGCGGGCCGCGCAGGCCGCGCCGGGTCGGCGCGAGAGGAGGGAGGACGCAGGACGACGGCGGGGGAACGCCGTCGGGCACGACCGTCCGCGCGAGGCGCGCGGACGCGCAGGACACCCACATCGATCGAGGAGGATCCATGGACACGCACCACCGCAGACGACGTCGCCTGCGCGGCGCCGTCGCCGGGGCAGCGCTCGTGACGCTGCTCTCCGCGTCGCTCGCCGCGCTGCCGTCGTACGCCGCGGACGAGGAGCTGGTCGTCAACGGCGGCTTCGAGGACGGCACGACCGGCTGGTTCGTCAACAACGGCAACGCGACCGACAAGGCCGTGCTGTCGACCACCGACCAGGCGTTCGCGGGCGAGGCCGCGGCCCTGACCACCGAACGCGCGACGACCGGCTCCGGTCCGATGCAGGACCTCAGCGGCAAGGTCCGCGCGGGCGAGACGTACGAGCTCACCGCGAAGATCCGCTACGACGCCGCCGCGGCGCCGGCCACCAAGCAGTTCTTCGCGACGATGCACTACGGCGGCGGGTCGTACACGAACCTGGTGAGCGTCACCGCGACCAAGGGCCAGTGGGCGACGCTCGACGGCCGGTTCACGATCCCGGCCGACCAGAACGTCGGCACCGCGCGGCTGTTCTTCGAGACGCCGTGGACGAGCAACCCGTCCGCAGACCCGGCGACGCACCTCATGGACTTCGTGCTCGACGACGTCTCCGTCGTCGGCGCGGCCCCGCCCGGGCCGCCGTCGAAGACGATCGAGGTGCTCGGCAAGCTTCCCGGCGAGCACAACCCGCTCATCTCCCACAAGTTCGGGGCCGACGGGTTCGGGTTCGTCGAGGACGGGCGCGTGTACATGTACATGACGAACGACACCCAGGGCTACGCGCCCGACCCGGTGACGGGCGTCTCGCCGCAGATCAACTACGGCAGCATCAACCAGATCACGCTCATCTCGTCCGAGGACCTCGTGAACTGGACGGACCACGGCGAGATCCAGGTCGCGGGGCCGCAGGGCGTCGCGCCCTTCACCAACAACTCGTGGGCGCCGGGCATGGCGAAGAAGACGGTCGACGGCGTCGACAAGTACTTCCTCTACTACGCCAACGGCGGCGGGTCGTCGAACGTCATCACGGGCGCCTCGCCGCTCGGGCCGTGGACGAGCGAGCGCGACAGCACGCTCATCGACGGGCGCACCCCGGGCGCCGAGGCCGTGGCCTGGAAGTTCGACCCGGCGCCGCTCGTGACCGACGACGGCGCGTACCTCTACTTCGGCGGCGGCCCGGCGTCGACGTCGATGCCCGCGGCGGAGCGGTTCAACAACCCGAAGAACATCCGCGTCATCGAGCTCGGCGACGACATGGTCTCGACGCAGGGCACGGCGGCCGTCGTGGACGCGCCCGTGGCGTTCGAGGCGGCGCAGGTCTTCGAGCGCGACGGGAAGTACTACCTGTCGTACTCGTCGCACTTCGGCGGCAACGACTTCGGCGGCAACCAGGCCACGCTCCCGGGGTACCCGGGCGGCGGGCAGATCGGCTACATGATCTCCGACGACCCGATGTCGTTCCCCAAGGAGACGTACGCCGGCGTGATGTTCCCGAACCAGTCGCAGTTCTTCGGCGCGGGCACGGGCGGCAACAACCACCAGTCGGTGTTCGAGCTGGACGGCAAGTACTACTTCACGTACCACGCGCCGACGCTCAACAAGCGCATCAACGGCAGCACCACGCAGGGCTACCGCAGCCCGCACATCCAGGAGCTGACGTTCAACGCGGACGGGACGGTCCAGCAGGTCGTCGGCGACTACGCGGGCGTGGACCAGGTCAAGGACCTCGACCCGTTCCAGGTGCTCGAGGCGGAGACGTTCGCGTGGCAGCAGGGCCTCACCACCGCGAAGGTCGACGGCGGCTCGGCGCAGTTCGGCACGCAGGCGCCGAACCTCGTCGTCCGCGACGTGGACGACGGCGACTGGTCGGCGCTGTCGTCGGTCGACCTCGACGACGGTGCCGCGAGCGTCACGGCGCGCGTCAAGCCGCTGGTCGAGGGCGCCACGGTCGAGGTGCGCCTCGACGACCGCGGGGGCGCCGTCGTCGGGACGCTCGACCTCGACACCCCCGTGGGCGAGTGGGCGGACGTGACCGCCGCCCTCGAGGGCGTGAGCGGCGTCCACGACGTGTACTTCACGTTCGCCGGCCCCGCGGGCGTCGACCTCGTCGAGGTGGACACGTGGGAGTTCGCGGCCGCCGCCGCCGGCCCGGCCGTCGAGCTCGACGTGACCGCGTCCGCACGCTGCCTCGCGGGCAAGGCCTACGTGGCGGTGCGCGCGACGAACCTCGCCGACGTCCCGGCCGACGTCACGCTCACCACGCCGTTCGGCACGCGCGTCGTCCGGGACGTCGCGCCGGGCGCGAACGCCTACCAGTCGTTCGCGGCGCGGTCCGCGTCGCTCGCGGCCGGGGTCGCGACCGCCACGGGCACCGCGGTGCTCGACGGCGCCGCGGTCGAGACCGCGCACGAGGCCGCCTACGGCGACCTGTCCTGCGGCTGACGCCCGGGGACGACCCGCACGACGACCGACGGCGGCCCGCACCACACCC
>JAQSXO010000443.1 GCA_029256625.1 Cellulosimicrobium sp.
CCGTCGACCTTCGCGGCCTCCTCGAGGTCGCCCGGCACCTGCGCGAGGCCGGCGAGAAGCAGGAGGGAGATGAACGGCGTCGTCTTCCAGACCTCGGACATGATGATGACGAACAGGCTCGTGCCCTGCTGCGCGAACCAGTTGAGGTCGGGCCCGATGCCGGGCACCCAGTCGAACCAGTGGTTGACGTACCCGGACGTGATGTCGAACGCGTAGAACCACGCGAACGCCGAGACGACGGTGATGATGCCGTACGGCACGAGGATCGCGGTGCGCAGGAGCCCGCGGAGGCGCTTGATCGCGCGGTGCATGACGAGCGCGAGCGCGAACCCGAGGATCAGCTCGATGACGACCGTGACGACCGTGATGAAGAGCGTCACGCCGAGGTCTCGCCACCACACCGAGTCCGTGAGGATCACGATGTAGTTGTTCAGGCCGACGAACGCACGGTCGTCCGGTGCGGTGAGCTTGTAGTTGAAGAGCGAGTCGTAGACCGCCTGGAGGATCGGGTACAGCGTCACGGCGAGCATGACGACGAACGCCGGCCCGGCGAGGTACCACCCGAGGCGCGCCTCGGCGCGGGCACGGTCGCTGCGCGCGGCCTTCGCCGCGGCGTCGGGTGCGCCGCGGGCGTCGTCCCGGGACTCACCGCGGGACTCACCGCGGGACACAGCCCCGCGTCGGGTCGGTGCCTCCTCGGTGCTGGTCGGCGGCGTGGAGGCGTGCCGGCCGCGGGGTGCGGGCTCGGCGGGAGGTCCGGCGTTCACAGGAGTCGCTCCCCTCGCAGGACGGCGGTGATGAACTCGGTGGACTGCTGCGGCGTCGTGTCGGGGTCGACGTCGGCGGGCGGGTACCACGTCTGCTGCAGGCCCGTGGAGACCTCGTTGTAGAACGGCGTCTGCGGCCGCGGGGCGGCCTGGTCGAGCGAGTCACGGATGACGTCGTACATGGGGAAGGCCTTCTGCACGTCGGGGTCGTCGTAGGCCTTGATGCTCGCGGCCGGGTTCCCGTTGGTCACGAAGTACTCGGCCTGGTTCTCCGGGCTGACGATGCACTGCGCGGCCTCGTACGCGAGGTCGGTGTGCTTGCCGAACGCCCCGATGCCGAGCGAGATCCCGCCGTAGGGAGGGCGGGCGTCCTCGCCCTCGGTGGTCTGGGGGTACAGCGCCCAGCCGATGTCGTCGAGCAGCGACTGGTCGAGCGAGCCCGCCTCGACGGCGCCCTGCGTGGAGGACCAGACGAAGGGCCAGTTGACCATGAACGACCCGCTGTCGCCCTGGAACTTGGTGAGCGACGCGGGCTCGTCCTCGCTGGGGAGCCCGGGGCCCCCGACACCCGAGGTGCCGATGTCCCCGATGATCTGCGCGGCGGCCTTGCCCGCGTCGGTGTCGAGCCCGAGCTTCACCTCGTCGGCCGGCGCCTCCGGGTTCTCGAGGATGTGGCCGCCCGCGCCCTCGACGAGCGCGTTGATCCAGACCGTCAGCGACTCGGCCTTGGCGCCCTGGACCGCGAGGAGCTTGTCCTGGTCCTGGGCCGCCTGCATGATCTGCTCCCACGTGACGGGCTGCGACAGGTCGAGCCCCGCGGCCTCGGCGACGGACTTGCGGTACCAGAGGAGCTGGGTGTTGGCCCAGAACGGGATGGCGACCAGCTCGTCCTTCCACGTCGACGCGTCGATCGCGCCCTGCACGACGTCCTGCGTCGTCGCGTCGGCGACATCGCCGGGCACCGGGGCGAGGAAGTCGGCCTCCGCGAACTCGGCGATGAAGACCGGGTCGAGGCTCATGATGTCGATCGACGAGTCCTTCGCCGCGAGGCGGCGGGCGAGCTGCTCGCGCTGCGACGCGGCGTCGCGCGGCAGGAGCTCGGTCTGGATCCGGTACGCGCCCCCGGCCGCCTCCGTGCAGGAGGCGGCGATGTCGGCCTGACCGCCGTTGTCCGGGTTGATGTACCACGTGAGCACCGGCGTCCCGTCGTCGCCCGGGCCGCACGCGGCGAGCGGCGCCACGAGCCCGACGGCGACCAGGACGGCGAGCGCTCGGGTGCGTCGACGCACGTCAGCTCCCCTCGGTTGCGGCTTCCCCGTCACCGGGGTGTCACCCTCCATGGATACCGCCCCCCGGCCCGGCCCGCCATGCGAACGGGCACGTCGGGCACGCCCCGACCTGCGCGATGATGGGAGCCATGACCTCTCCCGCCCCCGCACAGCCGGTCCGTTCGCTCACCCCCGCCGAGGCGTGGGCGACGCTGCGAACCGGCAACGACCGCTTCGTCGCCGACGCCCCGCTGCACCCCTCGCAGGGCGCGGACCGACGACGCGAGACCTCGGCGGCGCAGCACCCGCACACGGTGCTGTTCGGGTGCTCGGACTCGCGCGTCGCGGCGGAGATCATCTTCGACCAGGGCCTCGGCGACATGTTCGTCGTCCGGACGGCGGGCCACGTGGTCGACACCACGGTGCTCGGCTCGATCGAGTACGGGGTGGACATCCTCTCCGCGCCGCTCGTCGTGGTCCTCGGGCACGACTCGTGCGGCGCCGTGGGCGCCGCGGTGGAGACGCTCACGACCGGTGCCCAGGCCGACGGGTTCGTCCGGGCGGTCGTCGACCGGGTCATCCCGTCGATCGCGAAGATCACGGGCGCCGGGAACGGCTCGCTGGAGAACCTCGACCCCGCGGTGCTGCGCCGCGAGCACGTGCGCAACACGGTCGACATGCTCCACTCGTACTCCGCGGGCCTCGCCGCGGCGGTCGCGGAGGGGCGCTGCGCGATCGTCGGCGTCGAGTACGACTTCGCCGAGGGCCGCGCCCACCTGGTCGACGTCGTGGGCGACGTCGGCGAGGCGCCCCTCGCCGACGCCTGAGCCCGCGCCACCGGCACCTCCCGCGCCCCGCGTGACCTCGGTCACGCGGGTTGCGGGTGCCCGCGCGCGGTGCGGCAGGATGGCCCCATGACTGCATCTCCCGAGGCTTCCGGCGCCGCCGCCGACGAGGCCGCACCGACGACCGAGTACCGCATCGAGCACGACACCATGGGCGAGGTGCGCGTGCCCGCGCAGGCTCTCTACCGCGCGCAGACGCAGCGCGCCGTGGAGAACTTCCCGATCTCCGGCACCCCGCTCGAGCGCGGCCACATCGAGGCCCTCGCGCGCGTGAAGAAGGCCGCGGCCCGCGCGAACGCCGAGCTCGGCGTGCTCGACGAGGACGTCGCCGCCGCCATCGTCGCCGCGGCCGACGAGGTCGCGTCGGG
>JAQSXO010000444.1 GCA_029256625.1 Cellulosimicrobium sp.
CGGGCCGTGCGCACCGAGGCGGTCGCGTGGAGCATCGCCGGCGGCGGCATCCAGCTCGCGATCATCGTCATCCTCGCGCTCGGCGCGTGGCGCGTCGACGAGGGGCTGCTCGCCGTGTCGAGCCTCGTCGCGTTCCTCCTCTACGCGTTCCAGATCGTCGAGCCCGTCACCGGCCTGACGATGAACGTCACGCAGCTCCAGGCGGGCATCGCCGCCGCGGGACGCATCAGCGAGGTCCAGGCGATCGAGCCGGAGGAGGTCGACGACGTGGCCCGGGCGGGCTCGGTGACGCTCGACCCGGCCCGCGCGGGGGCAGGCCGGTCGGCGGTGGCGGGGGCGGCGTCGGGCACCGGCGGGACCGCGGCCGGGACGCCGCGACTCTCCCTGCGCGGCGTCACGGCGCGCTACCTGCCGGGCGGCGAGCCCGTGGTCCGCGACCTCGACCTCGACGTGCCGCACCGCGGGCAGGTCGCGATCGTCGGGCCGTCGGGCGCGGGGAAGACCACGACGTTCTCGCTGCTCCTGCGGTTCCTCCAGCCCGAGTCGGGGCAGATCCTCCTCGACGGCGTGCCGTACGACGACCTCACGTTCGACGACGTCCGGCGCCGGTTCGCCTACGTCGAGCAGGAGACACCTGTCGTCCCGGGGACGATCCGCGAGAACCTGCACCTCTCCGACCCCGGCGCGACCGACGAGGCCATGTGGGCCGCGCTCGCGAAGGTCCGGCTCGAGGCCAAGGTGCGCTCGCTCGCCGACGGGCTCGACACGTCGCTCGTCGGGACGACCGTCTCGGGCGGCGAGAGGCAGCGCGTCGCCCTCGCGCGCGCCGTCCTGCACGCGCCCGACGTGCTGCTCCTCGACGAGGCGACGGCCCAGGTCGACGGCCTCACCGAGGCCGCCGTGCACGCCGTCATCGAGGACCTCGCCCGTGACCGCGCGGTCGTGACCATCGCGCACCGGCTGTCCACCGTGATCGACGCCGATCTCATCCTCGTCATGGAGGACGGTCGCGTCCGCGCCCGCGGCACGCACGCCGAGCTCCTCGCGACCGACGAGCTCTACCGCGAGCTCGTCGCGGCCCTGCGCATCGCGACCGAGGAGGCAGCGACCTCGAGGTAGAACCCTGGTCGCGCGAGGAAGAACGCTGGTCAGCCCACGGCGGGCGAGACGTGGACCCCGCTCTCGACGTCGACGGGGACACCCACCTCGTCGCTCAGGCTCTCGCCGAGCCGCTCCTCCTGCGTGGGCGTGAGCTCCTTCTCGATGCTGATCTCGATGCCGCTCCCGTCGACGCTCGGGCCGCCCGCCGTGACGGGACCGTGGGCCGTCCCTGACTCGAACAGGGCGAGCACCGCAGCCCGCAGGTCTGCCGGGAGGTACGGCGTCTGCACGACCTCGACGGCCGTTTCGCCCGCGAGCTCGGCCAGGTCGTCGGGCGGGTCACCGTGCCAGTACAGGACGAGCCCGGCGCCACCCTCGGCGAGCGCGAGCGTCCCGAACCTCGGGTCCGCGCCGTACCGGTCGTAGATCGCGTCGGACGCGGTCACCGAGCCGTCAGCGCGGGGCCCTGGGTCGGGCTGCTCGTACGGCTGTCGTGCGGACGGGTCGGCCGGGGGCAGGGGCGTCGCGACGCCGTCCGGAACCTCGACCCGCGCGCACGCCGCGGCACACAGGATCGTCGCGGTGAGGATCACGGCAGCCCTCGGTCGTCGTCGCACGGTGCCCCCTCGTCGTCGGGTCGTCCTCTCGTGAGGAGTGTGTCGCAGCGGGCGCCCATCTTGCGGTGCCTCCGGTCCGCGATGAGTTCCGGGGGTGCGCGCGGTCGGAGGTGTCGACACGACAGAAGACGGCGGTCCGGCTCGCGCCGACCGCGGAGGGTGAGGGTGGCATGGGGAACGTGACGTGCGACGTGGCGGTGTCGGTGGACGGGTTCTCGTCCCGGCCCGACCAGACGCTGGAGCACCCGTTCGGCGAGGGGGTGGACCTGCACCGGTGGATGTTCGAGACGGCCGACGAGAACCGCGCGGAGCTCGACGCGATCCTCGCCGCCGGTGCGTTCGTCATGGGGCGGAACATGTTCACGCCCGGACGAGGGGAGTGGGACCTCGACTGGCGGGGGTGGTGGGGGCCCGAGCCGCCGTACCACGGTCCCGTGTTCGTCCTCACCCACCACCCGCGCGAGCCGCTCGTCATGGAGGGCGGGACGACGTTCTTCTTCGTCACCGACGGCATCGAGTCTGCCGTCGCGCAGGCGCGCGAGGCGGCGGGCGACCGGGACGTCTCGATCGCCGGCGGCGCCGCGACGATCAACCAGACGCTCGCGGCGGGCCTGCTCGACGAGCTCCGGCTGCACGTCGTGCCGCAGGCCCTCGGGCACGGGGACCGCGTGCTCGACGGCGTCCCGCCCCTCGCGCTCGAGACCGTCGCGGTGCGCGCGGCGTCGCTCGTCACGCACGTCACCTACCGGGTGCTGGGGCCGCTCGGCTGACGGGTCTTGTCGCGGCCGGGGCGTCAGCCCAGGACGGCGAGGACGAGCGGCGCGGCCACGACGAGCACGACGACCGACCCCACGCCGAGGACCCTGCGCCAGACCCCGGAGTCGTCCGACGCGCGGCGGGTGCGGGTGCGGTCGGTCCACGCTGCGCCGTCGTACCAGCGCTCGCTCCCGGAGCCTGGTGCGTCCGCGTACCAGCCCGCCGATGCCTTGCGCACGTCGCCTCCTCGCGTCGCAGTCCCGTGAGCCCTTCTGCACGACCTGTGTCACGGGACCCCCACCTCTTACACGCGGCGGGGCGCTCCGAGGTTCCCTCGACGCGGCGACGTCGTCTCGAGCGCGAGGTCGGGCCGCGGCGCGGCACACTGTGCGGGTGGAGGACGACGGCCGGCAGGCGCGGCACAGCCGAGGACACGATCCGGTGGCGGCCTGGGGCCTCGTCGTCAGCCTCGTGCTGGGCGCGGTCGCCCTCGTGCTCTCGCTGGCCGGCTACCTGGTCGACCTGCCGATGTGGCTCGTCGGAGTCTCTCTGGGCGCTGCTGTCCTGGGCGGGCTCGCGGCCGCGGTCTTCGCGGCCCGGCAGGCCCGGCTCGAGCACCGGTCCGCAGGGCGCATCGTCTGGGAGACGGCGACCGCGCCTGTCCGCTTCATGTTCGACGTCCTCTTCTAGGGCCCTACAGCCCGTCGACCTGCGCGGCGCCGTCCGTGGCGATCTGCTCGAAGACGCGCTGATCGGCCGCGAACT
>JAQSXO010000445.1 GCA_029256625.1 Cellulosimicrobium sp.
GCGACCCCGAACAGCAGGTGGTAGCTCAGCGCGAGCGCGCCGATGAGCCAGCACAGCGCCATCATCTGCAGCGCGCCGGGCGTGTAGGTGGGGCCGGGCAGGACGCCCGGCACGTGGATCGCCAGCAGCGGGAGGCACGCGAGCAGCGCGACGAGCGCGACGCCCGCGAGGGTGCGCACGAGCGTGCCCGACGGCGTCCGGCGGGCGGGCCGGTCGGCGCGCGGTGCGTCGTCGGCCGGGGCGGCCGGGGCCGGGGGAGCGGTCTGGGTGGTCATGCGGCTGCCCTCCCGAGGAGGCCGGTGGGACGGACGAGGAGCACGAGCGCGAGCAGCAGCACGACGATGAGGTCGCCGTAGCCGAGGTAGTAGTTCGCGAACTGCTGCAGGACCGCGACGAGCACGGACGCGACCGCGGCGCCGGTGAGCGACCCGAGGCCGCCGATCACGGTGACGATGAACGCGAAGATGAGCAGCGACCCGCCGAGGTGCGGCGAGACGTAGCCGAAGTACTGCGAGGCGAGGACCCCGCCGAGGCCCGCGGCGGCGCCGCCGACGGCGAACACGAGCGTGAACGCCTTGCGCACGTCGATCCCGAGCGCGGTGACCATGGACCGGTTCTCGACGCCCGCGCGGATGATGAGCCCGTAGCGGGTGCGCTTGAGGAACAGCACGATCGCCCCCAGCACGAGCGCCGCCGCGGCGATCGCGACGAACCGGTCGTTGGGCACCGGGGCGCCGGCGAGGTCGGTCGTGCCCTTGAGCCACGTGGGCCCGGAGATGAACTCGGGGTCCGATCCCCACATGCCCTCGAACAGCGCGACCGATGCGAGCGAGAGCCCGACCGTGACGAGCACCTGCTCGATGTGCCGCTCGTAGAGGGGGCGGATCAGCAGCACCTCGGTGAGCGCCGCGGCGCCGGCTCCGACGACCGCCCCGGCGACCAGCGAGAGCGCGAACACGCCCCACGAGTCCGCGCCGAGCGAGCGCGCGACGAACCAGCCGCCGAACGCACCGAGCGTGAGGAACGAGCCGTGCGCGAAGTTGAGGACGCCCATGAGCCCGTAGATGAGCGACAGACCGGACGCGACGAGGAAGTACAGCGCCCCGAGGCCGAGCCCCGTGACGAGGAGGAGGACGATCGTGCTCACCGGGCCACCGCCCCTTCGGTTCCGTGGTGGTCGACCTCGGCGTGCACGCCGAGGAGCTGCTGGACGCGGTCGGGGTCGTCGAGGAGCTCGCGCGCCGGGCCGGTGTGCACGACGCGGCCCGCGTCGATGACGACGACGCGCTCGGCGAGCCGCTCGATGACCTCGAGGTTCTGCTCGACGAGCAGGATCGGCACGGTGCGCGCCGCCTCCGCGAGCGCGTCGGCGACCTCGCCGACGATCCGCGGCGCGAGGCCCTTGGTCGGCTCGTCGACGAGGAGCAGCCGGTTGGCGTTGAGCAGGGCGCGCGCGAGCGACACCATCTGCTGCTGGCCGCCCGAGAGCGTGCCGGCGCGCTGCGCCGAGCGCTGCACGAGGTCGGGGAACAGCTCGGCGACGAGCTCGCGGCGCGGGTGCGCGTCGCGCTCCGCGAGCCGCAGGTTCTCCGCGACCGTCAGCCCGGCGAACACCTCGCGGTCCTCCGGCACGTACCCGACGCCCCGGCGCACGATCCTGTCCGTGCGCTCGCCGTCGACGCGCTCGCCCGCGAGCAGCACCTCGCCCCGGCGCTCGATCAGGCCGAGCACGGCCTTGAGCGTCGACGTCTTGCCGACGCCGTTGCGCCCGAGCACCGCGGTGACGCCCGTCGACGGGACGGAGAACGTCACGTCCTCGACGACCTGCTGCCCCGCGATGCGCGCGGACAGCCCGCGCACCTCGAGCACGGGCACGTCGGCCGTCGCTCCGGTCCGGTCGGTCCGGTTCCTGCCGGCGTTCATGCTGCCTCTCCTGCCGTGACGCCCAGGTAGGCGCTCTGCACCGTGGGGTCCGCCATGACGGCGTCGGGGGTGTCGCACGCGAGCAGCTCGCCGTGGTGCATGACGGCGACCCGGTCCACGAGACCCAGCACGACGTCCATGTGGTGCTCGACCATGAGCACCGTGCAGCCGGTCGCGTGCAGGTCGCGGATGACCTCGACGAGGCCCGGCACGTCGGCCGACGACACGCCCGCCATGGGCTCGTCGAGCAGCACGACGCGCGGCTCCGTGGCGAGGAGCACCGCGATCTCGAGCTTGCGCTTGTCGCCGTGCGACAGGTCCCCGGCCGCGACGTCGGCGCGGCGCGTGAGCCCCACGGTCTCGAGGTGCCGGTCCGCCTCCCGCGTCGCGGCGTCGCCACGACGCGGGAAGCGCAGGACGTACAGGGCGCCGCCGAGGCGCCCCTGCGCGGCGAGCCGCACGTTCTCCCGGACGCTCAGGCGCGGGAACAGGCTCGACGTCTGGAACGTGCGGCCCAGCCCGGCGCGGGCGCGTGCGGCCACCGACGTGGTCGTCACGTCCACGCCCTCGAGGAGCACCGACCCGCTGGTCGGGCGGTGGATCCCCGAGACCAGGTTGAAGAGCGTCGTCTTGCCCGCGCCGTTAGGCCCGATCACCCCGAGCATCTCGCCCTGCCCGACGGCGAGGCTCACGCCCTCGAGGATGCGGGCCCCGCCGATCTGGAGGCCGAGGTCGCGGACCTCGAGCGCGGGGAGGGTGTGCGGCTCGCCCACGTCAGCCCGCCTCGGCCGGCGCGACGTCCTCGCCCGGCACCTCGGTGACGAGCTCGGGCACCCAGGCGTCGCCGTCGGCCACGAGCTTGACCTGGTACATCGGCTGGACCAGCGCGTGGTCGGACGCGCGGACCGTCGTCGTGCCCTTGGGGCCCTCGAAGCTCCAGCCCTCGAGCGCGTCGACCATGGCGTCGACGTCGTCGCCGCCCTCCTCGATCGCGTGGACGATCATCTGCGCCGCGACGAAGCCGTCGGGCGTGAAGAGGTCCGCCTGCTTGCCGGCCTCCTCGACCGACGCGAGCATCGCGGCCTCGACCTCGGTGCCGGCGGCGCCCGGGAAGTAGTGGTTGAGGAAGTCGACCTTGCTCGCGGCGCCGCCGTACGCGCCGTAGGTCGCGACGTCGCCGAGGCCGGTGACGACCGTCGTCGAGTCGAGCACGCCCTGCTGGTCGAGGCCCTGCCACATCGCGCCCGACGTCGCCCCGGCCCACGCGACGAACACGAGGTCG
>JAQSXO010000446.1 GCA_029256625.1 Cellulosimicrobium sp.
GCCAGGAGTCCGCGACGACCGGGCGGATCCCCGGCACCGGCACCCCGGTGGTGACGAACCGCTCGTGGGCGGCGCGCACCCGGGCGACGGCGGTCGCGTCGGGGCGAGCCTGGTCGAGCCCGTCGGTCGGCACGCCCACCCCCTTCGACGTCGTCGTCGCGCCGCCAGTCTCGCCCGCCGCGCCCGGGCGCGCCATCCCCCGGTCAGGCGGATCCGTGCAGCAGGGCCGGCGCCTCCCCCGCCGCCGACGACGCCTGCCACTCCTCGTCGGTCAGCAGCCGGGACCGGATGAGGAACCGCACACCCTCGGGCGCCTCGAGCGAGAACCCGGCCCCGCGCCCCGGCACGACGTCGATCGTCAGGTGCGTGTGCCGCCAGTACGCGAACTGCGCCCGGCTCATCCACACCGGCACCGCGAACTCGTCGACCCGCAGGTCGCCGAGGTGCACGTCCGCGTCGCCGGTGATGAGGTCGCCCGCCGGGTAGCACATCGGCGAGGACCCGTCGCAGCAGCCGCCGGACTGGTGGAACATCAGCTCGCCGTGCTGCGCGCGCAGCCGGCGGAGCAGGTCCGCGGCGGCCGGGGTCAGCGCGACCCGGGACGCCGCGGGCGTCGCGTCGTCGTCCACGTGCCCTCCTCCCACCGCCCCACGGCCCGGCCGGTTGCGCCCGGCCGGGCCGCACGGCGTGTGCGTCGGCTCAGAAGAACCCGAGCTTCTGCCCGGAGTAGGACACCAGCAGGTTCTTCGTCTGCTGGTAGTGGTCGAGCATCATCTTGTGGTTCTCGCGCCCGACGCCGGAGCCCTTGTACCCGCCGAACGCCGCGGCCGCGGGGTAGGCGTGGTAGCAGTTGGTCCACACGCGACCGGCCTCGATGGTCCGGCCCGCGCGGTAGGCGGTGTTCCCCGACCGCGACCAGACGCCGGCGCCGAGCCCGTAGAGGGTGTCGTTGGCGATGGTCATGGCGTCGTCGAAGTCGGAGAAGTCGGTGACCGCGACGACGGGACCGAAGATCTCCTCCTGGAAGATCCGCATCGAGTTCTTGCCCTCGAAGATCGTGGGCGTCACGTAGTACCCGCCCGCGAGGTCGCCGCCGAGCTCGGCGCGCGACCCGCCCGTGAGCACCTTGGCGCCCTCGGCCTTGCCGATCTCGATGTACGACAGGATCTTCTCGAGCTGGTCGTTGGACGCCTGCGCACCGATCATCGTCGCGGTGTCGAGCGGGTTGCCCTGCTGCACCGCCTTGGTCCGCTCGACCGCGTCGCCGAGGAACGTGTCGTAGATCGACGACTGGATGAGCGCGCGCGACGGGCACGTGCACACCTCGCCCTGGTTGAGGGCGAACATCGTGAACCCCTCGAGAGCCTTGTCGTAGAAGTCGTCGCGCGCGTCGGCGACGTCGGAGAAGAAGATGTTCGGCGACTTGCCGCCGAGCTCGAGCGTGACCGGGATGATGTTCTGGCTCGCGTACTGCATGATCAGGCGGCCCGTCGTCGTCTCGCCCGTGAACGCGATCTTGCGGATGCGCGGGCTGGAGGCCAGCGGCTTGCCGGCCTCGACGCCGAACCCGTTGACGACGTTCACCACGCCGGGCGGCAAGAGGTCCCCGATGATGTCCATCAGGAAGAGGATCGACGCGGGCGTCTGCTCGGCCGGCTTGAGCACGACGCAGTTGCCCGCCGCGAGCGCCGGGGCGAGCTTCCACACGGCCATGAGGATCGGGAAGTTCCACGGGATGATCTGGCCGACGACGCCGAGCGGCTCGTGGAAGTGGTACGCGATGGTGTCCTCGTCGATCTCGGAGATCGACCCCTCCTGCGCGCGGATCGCGCCCGCGAAGTAGCGGAAGTGGTCGATCGCGAGCGGGATGTCGGCGGCGAGCGTCTCGCGGACGGGCTTGCCGTTTTCCCACGTCTCGGCGACGGCGATCCGCTCGAGGTTCTCCTCCATGCGGTCGGCGATCTTGTTGAGGATGTTCGCGCGTTCGGTCGCGCTCGTGCGACCCCACGACCGGGCGGCGCCGTGCGCGGCGTCGAGCGCGCGCTCGACATCGTCCGCGTTGCCGCGCGCGACCTCGGTGAAGGTCCGCCCCGTGACGGGGCTGGGGTTCTCGAAGTACTGTCCGCCGGCCGGAGCGACGTACTCGCCGCCGATCCAGTGGTCGTACCGGGCCTTGTACTCGGCGATCGCCCCGTCCGTGCCGGGGGCTGCGTAGACCGTCATCGTCTGCCTCCTCGCCGCGCTGACTCGCAGCGCTCGATCTCGCCGCGCCCCTGAGGGAGGTCGCCTCCGGGCGGGGAGTGCCCGACGGCGGTGCGCGGCACGGCGCGTCGTCGCGCCGTGGCACGACGCTAGGCACCCGAGGGTTGCAGGACCGTTGCAGCGGAGCGGCGGTCAGCCGAGCTCGTCGTCGAGCAGGTCGAGGTGCGCGCGGGCACGGACCCAGAGCGGGCTGCCGTGGTCGGCGACGCGCTGGAGGCGCGTCCACGCGGCGTGGTCCTCGGCGCCGTCGTCGGTGCGGGTCCACGCGTCGAGGACGCCGGCGTCGCCGGCGGAGACGACGGCCGCGCGGAGCTCCGCCGCGAGCTCGGTGCGCAGGTGCTCGATCGCGGGCGCGCCGGAGCGCGGCAGGAGCGGGGCGCGGTACGCCGCGAGCGCCCCCCGGACGTCGCCGACGGCGAGCCGGTCGCGCACGACGGCGGCGTCCGTCCGCAGCGGGCGCGCCAGGCGGTACGGCCGGGACCCGGCGAGGAGCGTCCCCGCGACGCGACGCAGGCGCGAGACCTCCGCACGCACGGTGACGTCCGAGAGCGTGCCAGGGTGCAGCAGGACGGCCAGCTCGTCGGCGGAGAGGCCGCGCGGGTGCGTCGCGAGGAGCGCGAGGATCTCCGCGTGGCGCAGCGACAGCCGGTGCTCGAGGCCGTCCGGGGCGCGGAGCACGGGCGTGGTGCCGAGCACGAACAGCTCCGGTCGGCCGTCGGGCGGTGGCGCGGGGAGCGTTCCGGCGCCGTCGCTCGCCGTCGTCGCGACGGCCGCGCGCTCCGCGAGCTCGCGCTCGAGGCTCAGCACCGTGGCGCGCACGAGCGAGAGGACGACGCCCGAGGCCGCCGACTGCCGGCCGGTGACGTCGAGGACGCCGAGGACCCGGCCCGTCCCCGGCTCGTGGATGGGGACGGCGGTGCAGCTGAACGCCTGCACGGGCGCGCTCCTCACGCCACACCGATCCCTCGACGAACCCGACGCGCTCGACCGCGTCCCGCAGCGCGCGGCTGCCCTCGACCCACAGGAGGCGGCCCGCGTCGTCGGACACGGCGACGGCCAGGCCGTCGTCCGCTGCCGCGTCGACCACGAGCTCACGCACGACGGGCATGACGCCCGCGAGCGGGTGGTCCTGGCGGTAGGCGACGAGGTCGTCATGGGCGAGCGCGGACTCCGTGCGCGGTCCCTCCGGGTCGACGCCGCTGTGCACGGACCGGCGCCAGGAGTCGGCCACCACGGGGTGGATGCCGGGCGGGAGGACGCCGTCGACGAGGAAGGACCGGTAGGCGGCGCGGACCGAGCGGGCGTCGCGGCGCGCGTCGGGGCGGCGCGGGTGCGCGTCCGAGCGCAGCGGCGGTGCAAGAGTGCGCGGCACGGGACCTCCGACGTCGTCGTGCGTGGCTGGGGCCAGTGTAGGGGGCGCCCCGCGCGGCGCGAGCGGGCTGTCAGCGGCGCGCCGGCGGCCGTCAGCGGGCGCCCCGGCGCTCCGGTCCCGTGGCCGTGGTCTCGCTCGCGACGCGGCGCAGCCCGGCGAGGACGACGCCGGTCGCCGCGGTGGGCGGGGCTCCGCGACGCACGGCGGCGTACACCGGTCGGGTCCGGGGCACGCGCAGCGGGCGCGCGACGACGTCGTAGCGCGGGTCGACGGCGAGGCCCGGCAGCAGCGCGACGGACAGTCCGGCCTCGACGTGCGCGAGCAGCAGCTCGTAGCTGGGGAGCCGCGCGACGACGCGCGGCTCGAACCCGGCGTCACGGCACGCGCTCTCGACGAGGGTCGACAGGTACCGACCGGGTAGGTCGGCCGCCCACCGCGCGTCGGCGAGACCGGCGAGGTCGACCGGACCGTCCCGCGACGCGATCCCCGCCGCCGCACCCGCCGGCGCGACGAGGACGACCGGGTCCTCGAGCAGCGGGACGGTGGCGACGTCCGGACCGGCGAGCCGCGCGCCGTCGAGCAGGTCGGCGGTCACCGCGACGTCGACGTCCGCGCGCCGCAGCGCCGGGCCGCTCTCGCGGGGGTCGAGCTCGACGACCTCGACCTGCACCCGCGGATGGTCGACGGCGAGCCGCACCGCGAGGGGGATGACGAGCGCCCGCACCGCACTCGAGAACGCGGCGACGCGCACGACCCCCGCCGGCTGCCCGTCGGGGTGGGCGAGCTCCGCCTCCGCGAGGGCCATCTGGTCGAGGATCACGCGCGCGTGCCGGGCGAGGGTGCGCCCCGCGGGCGTGAGGCGCACGCGCCGCCCGGTCCGCTCGACGAGGCGCGCCCCGGTCTCGGCCTCGAGCGCCGCGAGCTGCGCGGACACCGCGGACGGGCTCAGGTGCAGGGACGCGCCCACCGCGCGCACGGTGCCGAGGCTCTCGAGCCGGGCGAGGATCTGGAGCCGGGCGGCGTTGAGCACGCGGTCCTCCTCCTGCGCCGTCGACTGTGCGGGTTCTCCGCACAGACTGTACGAGAAGTCGTGCTGTACGCGCACAGGACCCCGTCCCTACGCTCGGAGGATGGCCGTCCTCCCGTCCCCCGCCCTCGCCCCGACGACCCCGGACACCGCGACGTTCTGGTCCGACGCCGACCGGCACCTCGTGCGGTACGGCGGGCCGTTCACGCCGGAGATCATCGAGAGCGCGTCAGGCAGCTTCCTCACGACGGCCGGCGGCCGGCGGGTCCTCGACTTCACGTCAGGGCAGATGAGCGCGATCCTCGGGCACAGCCACCCGGCGATCGTCGAGACGGTCCGGAGCCAGGTCGGCACGCTCGACCACCTCTTCTCCGGGATGCTCTCGCGCCCCGTCGTGGACCTCGCGCGGCGCCTCGCGGGCACGCTGCCCGACCCGCTCGAGAAGGTCCTGCTCCTCACGACGGGCGCCGAGTCCAACGAGGCCGCGATCCGCATGGCGAAGCTCGTCACGGGGCGGCACGAGGTCGTCTCGCTCGCCGGGTCGTGGCACGGCATGACGCACGCGGCGGCCGCGGCGACGTACAGCGCCGGCCGCCGCGGCTACGGCCCGACGGCGCCCGGCAACCTCGTCATCCCCGTGCCGAACGCGTACCGGCCCGACCACCTCACGCCCGACGGAGCGCACGACTGGCGCCGCCAGCTCGACCTCGCGTTCGACCTCGTCGACGTGCAGTCCACGGGGAGCCTCGCGGCGTGCATCGTCGAGCCGATCCTCAGCTCGGGCGGGATCGTCGAGCTGCCG
>JAQSXO010000447.1 GCA_029256625.1 Cellulosimicrobium sp.
CGGGCACATCCTGCTCCAGGGCGCCTACGACCTCGGCTGGCACGGCCCGTACGACGTCGTGCACCACCTCGAGCACGCGGTCACCGGCGTCGCGGGCGTGGGCGGGTTCCTCGGCTGGCTCGTCAACACGGCGTGCTCGGCCGTCGTCGGCATCCTCGTCGGTGGCGTCGTCGTCCTCGTGGCGCACTTCATCCCCCGCCGCAAGCACGCCGAGCCGGCCGCCACCAAGGCGACGACCGAGGCGACGACCGGGGCGACGACCGGGGCGACGACCGACGCGACCGGTGACTCGACGGCGGGGACGGCGACCGAGGCCACCGCCCCGGCGACCGAGCCGCTCACCTCGGAGCCGACCGCACCCCAGGCGACCGACCCCGAGCCGACGGACCCCGACCGGGAGCCCACCGACCGCTGATCCCGCAGCGGGCCGGACGGCCTGCTTGGATGAGGCATGGACTCCGGCACCTGGGCCAACATCGGCCTCGTCCTGCTCTTCATCCTGGTCGGCGGCGTGTTCGCCGGCACCGAGATCGCGCTCGTGTCCCTGCGCGAGAGCCAGGTGTCGCGGCTCGAGAGGCAGTCGGCGCGCGGCGCCCGGGTCGCGGCGGTCGCGCGCGACCCCAACCGGTTCCTCGCCGCGGTCCAGATCGGCGTGACGGTCGCGGGCTTCTTCTCCGCAGCGTACGGCGCCTCGACGCTCGCCCCCGACCTCGCGCCCGCGCTCGAGGACCTCGGGCTGTCGGCGACGCTCGCCGACACGGTCGCGCTCGTCGCGCTGACGCTCGTCATCGCCTACCTCTCGCTCGTGCTCGGCGAGCTCGTGCCCAAGCGCATCGCGCTCCAGCGCTCGGCCGGGGTCGCACTCGTCGTCGCGCCGCCGCTCGACCGCTTCGCGACGCTCATGCGGCCGGTCATCTGGCTGCTCTCGCGCTCGACCGACGGCGTCGTACGGCTGCTCGGCGGCGACCCGTCCGCGCGCAGCGAGGAGATGAGCGAGGAGGAGCTGCGCGAGATCGTGCTCGCGCACGAGTCCCTGCCCGAGGACGAGCGCCGCATCCTCGACGACGTGTTCCAGGCGGGCGACCGGTCGCTCGCCGAGGCCATGACGCCGCGCGGCGAGGTCGCGTTCCTCAGGGCCGACACGACCCTCTCCGAGGCCGCCGCGACCGTCGCGGCCGGCCCGTACTCGCGCTACCCCGTGACCGGGGACGACTTCGACGACGTCGTCGGGTTCCTCCACGTGCGCGACCTCCTCGGGCGCGACTGCCCCGACCACCCGGCGACCGACCCGGCGACGGGACGCGCCCTGGCGGTGCGCGACGTCGTCCGCCCGATCCTCGCCCTGCCCGCGACGAACACCGTGCTCCCCGCGATGTCGCAGATGCGGCGCGAGGGCGTGCACATCGCCGTCGTGGTCGACGAGTACGGCGGGACCGACGGGATCGTCACGCTCGAGGACCTCGTCGAGGAGCTCGTGGGCGACATCCGCGACGAGTACGACCCGGACGAGCCCTCGCCGGCGCGCGAGCACGGCACCGCGACGAGCGTCGACGCCGGCCAGACGATCGAGGAGTTCGCGCGGCGCACCGGGGTCGAGCTGCCGGACGGCCCCTACGAGACCGTCGCCGGGTACGTCGTCGCGCAGCTCGGCCGGCTGGCGACGGTGGGCGACCACGTCGACGTCGACGACCGTCGCCTCACCGTGACCGACGTCGCCCGCCGACGCATCGTCCGCCTCGACGTCACCCCGCTCCCCTGACCGCTGAGTGCAGGAAATAGTCGCGCGCGAGGCACCGGAACGCGACGATTTCATGCACTCAACGGTGTGGGTGGCGGGGCGTAGCGTCTGCCGGATGAGCGCAGCGACGACGGAGACAGGGTCGGGGATCAAGGTCGGGGTGGTCGGGAGCTTCGGCTCCGCCACACAGGTGCTGGACATGGCGGTCGGGGCCGAGGAGTCCGGCTGGGACGGCTTCTTCTCGTGGGACGGGCTGAGCCTGCTCTCGATGCCGGTCGACACGTTCGACCCGTGGGCAGTGCTCGCGGCGGCGGCGGTCCGGACGGAGCGCATCGCGCTCGGGGCGATGGTCTTCGCCCTGCCCCGCCGCAGGCCGTGGGAGGTCGTGCGGCAGGCACTGACCGTCGACCACCTGTCCGGCGGGCGCCTGGTCCTGCCCGTCGGCGTGGGCGTGCTCGACGACGGCGGCTTCTCGGCCGTCCCCGGCCAGCTCCAGTCCCTGCGCGAGCGCGCGGAGCTGCTCGACGACGCGATCGCCTACCTCGACCGCGCCTGGTCCGGGGAGAAGTTCGCCTTCGACGGCACGCACGTGCACGCGGGCGAGATGCTGTTCCTCCCCCAGCCCGTGGAGCGCCCGGTCGTCGGGCACCACGTGCCCGTGTGGCCGGTGGGCGTCTGGGACGCCGAGCGGCCGCCGCTGCGCTCCCTCGACCGCGCGCTGCGTGCGGACGGGATCGTGCTCCAGCTCCGCGGCGAGCGCGGCTTCGACGTGCCCACGCCCGACGACGTCTCCGCCCTGGTCGCGTGGCTCACCGCGCGCCGCGCGGAGCTGGGCCTCGACGCGGCCCGGCCGTTCGACGTCGTCGTCCAGGGCGAGCTCCCGACCGACCGGACCGCAGCGGCGGACCAGCTCGCCGGCCTCGGCGACGCCGGAGCGACCTGGTGGGTCGAGTCCCGCTGGAACCCCGACACCGCGACCCCGGAGTCGCTGCTGGCCGCGATCCACGCAGGCCCGCCCCGGGCCTGACACGGAGAAGGGCGGATCCTGCGGAGACCGACGTGCCGTCGCCTGCGCAGGACCCGCCCGGGCCGCGAGCTCCGTCAGCCGACGGGGCGCGCCGCCTCGATCTCGACCTTGGGCAGCGTCTTCGCCGGCAGCGTCTTCGGGCGCCACGACGCGCGCGTCGCCTCGAACGCGGAGATCTCGTCCTCGTGCTGGAGGGTCAGGCCGATGTCGTCCAGGCCCTCCATGAGGCGCCAACGCGTGTAGTCGTCGATCTGGAACGGCACGGTGACGTCCTGCGCGGACGCGGTGCGGGCGACCAGGTCGACGGTCACCTCGGTGCCCGGGTTCGTCTCGAGGATCTTCCAGAGGAGCTCGATGTCCTCCTGCGCGACGATGCCGGCGACGAGGCCCTGCTTGCCGGAGTTGCCACGGAAGATGTCGGCGAAG
>JAQSXO010000448.1 GCA_029256625.1 Cellulosimicrobium sp.
GAGGATCGCCGTCCGCACGGCCTCGTCGCCCGCGAGCGGGCTCGACTCGTTGGGGAACAGGTTGAACACGACGCCCGGGTTGGCGCGGTACTCGAGCCAGAACCCGTTGCCGTCGAACTGCGGGAGGTCGACGGTCGAGATCGCGGCGGTCGCGTCGATCTGACCAGACTGCAGGCTGCCGCTGCGCACGCTCGCCTCGGGGATGACCTTGAACGTCACCGTGTCGAGGTAGGCCTCGCCCTGGTGGTCGTTCGCCTCCGAGCCCCACGCGTAGCCCGCGACCTTCTCGAGCACGATCTCCTGGTCCTGCGTGTAGGACTTCACGGAGAACGGGCCGGAGCCGACGTACTTCCCGGCGCAGCGGTCCTCGACGCTCAGGTCGGCCGACGACGGCGCGAGCAGGCCGAGCGAGAACGTCGAGGTCGCCTGGAGGAACTGGGCGCTCGGCGCCGCGAAGTCCACCGTGAGGGTCTGCGGGTCCGTGACGGTCGTGCCCTCGTAGCCGACGAGGTACTGCGACCCGAGCGACGCCGTCGCGCCGAGGGCGACGATCGCGTCGAAGTTGGTCTTGACCGACTCGGCGTCGATCGGCGTGCCGTCGGCGTAGGTCGCGTCGTCGCGCAGGTGGAACGTGTAGCTCGACGCGTCCTCGTTCACCTCCCAGCTCTCCGCGAGCCACGGCAGGATCTCGCCCGACTCCGGGTCCTGCGCCGTGAGCGACGCGACGGTCTGCCGGGCCGCGGCGATGGCGTCGTTGTTGCCGACCTGCTGCGGGTCGATGCAGTGCGAGTCGACCGTGATAGCGAACGTCAGGTCGCCGCCCGCCACGGGCTCGCCGGACGGGCTCGGCGACCCGTCGCCGTCGGACGTGCCGGAGCCGCCGCCCGCGCACGCGCTGAGCAGGAGGCCCGTCGCGGCGGTCGCCGCGGCGACGGTCAGGGACCGGCGTCGGTGAGGTGTGGGGATCATGTCGTGCTGCTCTCCTCGTGTGCCGGCTGGGACCGGCGGTCGTCCGGCGCCGGCGGTCGTCCGCACCGGGCCGAGGGCCGGCGCGGCGGGCGATCCCACCGGGGTGCCGTGCTTACCGCGCGGCGGGAGCCACGCGGTCAGGTCGTTCCCGGAGCACCCCGTCACGTCGAAGGGTTGCTGGTCAGCGAGCCGGGCCTGGGTGCTGACGCTCGTCACCTGGGAGCAGGAAAGACAATCCCGACCGGTTGAGTCAAGTTTCGAGACGGCTGCCGGAGCGCCGCCACCGCACCGCGGCGGGCCCGACGTCGGCTACCGGCGGGGAGGAGACCAGAGCCCGACCGCGGCACGGAAGTCCTCGACGACCTGCTCGACCGGCCCTCCCGGCGCCAGGACCGCGACCACGCTCTCGTGGTCCGCCGACGACTCGACGGCGGCCCAGCTCCTCAGCTGCCTCAGGCCGGCTGCGGCCTCGGGCCGGTGGCTCGCCCAGCGGTCGGCGGCCAGCTCCCGGTCGGTCGTCCACGTCGAGTCCAGCACGCTCACCAGGCCTGCCGCTGCCAACAGCGTCTTCCGCGCCACCTGCCGGCCGAGGAGCTCCGGGTCCCGCTGGTCGACGGCCCGCCGCCAGGAGGCGAGGTGGCGGTCGACGTCACCGTTGAAGCCCCTCGCGGCGCTCGCGTCCGCGCGGAACCGTGGCAGGCCCCTCGCCCGGTCAGGACCGCTCAGGCGGGTGCAGTAGTGCTTCACGAAGACGCGCATCCCGTAGGCCTCGTCGCCGTCGGCCGTGAGGTCGTCGGGACTTGCGGCAGCGATCGCCACCTCCCGGCACAGGTCGGCGAATCGACCGCTCAGCTCGCTCCCGATCGAGAGCGCCCTCTCCTCCGGCAGGCCGACCGTCAGGACGTCCACGTCGGAACGACCCGCGCGCGCCTGGCCGGTCGCCACGGAACCGTAGAGGTATGCCGTCACGGCGGGCCACTCGGCGAGCCTCGCCGAGAGGGCGGCAAGGACCGGCTCGAACTCGGGCGGGACGGCGCGACGATCCGCACCGGTCACGATGGAGCCGTCCGGTGCCACACCCTCGCGTGGATCGCGCACCACCCCATTCTCCGAGAGCCGCCGCCCGGGCCACGCGGGCAGGCTCAGCGGCGCGTCGCGCGGCGTCCCCCGTCCGGTGCGAGCGAGCCGGCGAGCGCGGTCCGCGGCGTCGGGCGCCGCGCCGCGGCCAGCGCGCCCGGGGTCTCGCCCGCGTAGCGGACCACCGCGCGCGAGAGGTGGCTCTGGTCGTAGTAGCCGTGCCGAGCCGCGACCTCCGCCGGGGGGAGCCGGGCCAGGTCCGCGGCCGCCGCCTCGAAGCGGACTACCCCGGCCGCCTGCTTGGGCGTCAACCCGACCTCACGCTCGAACACGGCCGTCGCGTGCCGCTGGCTCCAGCCCGTCGCCCGCACCAGATCACCGATCGTGGCTCGGCCTCCGCTCGCGACGACCTGCTCCCACATCCAGTCCACCCACGGCGGCGGCCCCGGTTCCTGTGCCGCCGTCTGCTCCACGAGCGCCGCCTCCACGAGCGCGAACCGCTCCGTCCACGTGGCTGCGGCGCCCACCCGGTCGGCGAGCACGCTGCCGAGCCGTGGCGCGACGTCGTCGACGGGCACCACCCGCCGTGCGAGCTCGACCCCGGGGACGCCGAGCACCCGGCGCGCGCCGAGCGGGGTCAGGTAGACCTGGACGCAGTCCTGGGCGCCGTCGAAGCAGGTGCGGGCGTGCCCGGTCGACAGTCCTGCGAAGAACGACCGGTAGGTGCCCACGGCCCCGACGGCGTCCGAGTGGTCGTCGATCCTCAACGGCGGGCCGAAGGAGACGACCAGCGGGAGGAGGCTTCCCGCGGGCTGGCGTCGCCGCACGCGGCCGGACGTCCGTTCCGACATGCCGACGATCCCCGCGACGAGACCGCCGAGCACCGGGCCGGGGCGGTGCCGGACGAGCTCGAGCGGTCGTCGGGCGTCCATCACCCCAGTGTCGCAAGGTCAGCTTCGTCCAATCCAGACCCGGCCACCGGCACCGACGCTGGTCCCATGAGACGACTGGTGGTCATCGAGTTCCTCACCGTCGACGGTGTGATGCAAGGCCTGGGCTCCCCCGAGGAGGACACCGACGGCGGGTTCGTCCACGGCGGCTGGGGCGCCCCCTTCGCACCGGCCGTGCACGAGGCCGTGACGGCCGACGGGCCGCCCGGCGCCTCGGGCTACCTCCTCGGCCGTCGCACCTACGAGAAGATGGCGCAGTTCTGGCCGCACCAGCCGGACGACGACCCGATGGCGCGGCACCTCAACGCGACGCCCAAGCACGTCGCCACCCGCACGCTCACCGACCTGCGGTGGAGCGGCGCGGAGGTCCTCGCGGGCGACCTCGGGCCGGCAGTCGTCGACCTGCTGTCCCACGGCGACGGGGACGTCGTGGTGCTGGGCAGCGGCGACCTCGTGCGCCAGCTCGTGCTCCTCGACCTCGTCGACCACGTCAGGCTCTTCGTGCACCCGTTGCTGCTCGGGACCGGGAAGCGGCTCTTCCGCGAGCTGCCCGCGCCGCGGCGGCTGCGGCTGACCGCGGTCGGCACGACGAGCCTCGGGACCGTCGCGCTGGGCTACGACGTCCTGCGCGACCCGGGCGCGCAGGACGTCGTGGAGCGCCGACCGCCCGGGGCAGCGTGACGGCCGGTCAGGCGGCGGTGAACCCCGCGGCGCGGCGGGCGTCGGCCGCGCTCCACAGGTCGGTCTTCACCTCGGCCTTCACGACGGGGATCACCTCCTCCGCGAACCGGCGCAGCACGTCCTCCTGCTGCGTCGCGGGGATCAGGTGGTTCACCGAGACGGACTGGAGGTCGTGCCCGTAGGAGGCGTGGTAGTCGAGGATCTTCTCCGCGACGCGCTCCGGCGAGCCCACCAGCGCCGGGCCGCGCTCGACGGCGTCCTCGACCGTCAGGAAGCTCGGCGCCTTCCCGACGGCGTCCGGCCCGTAGCCGCGACGCGCCGCCGCGGCGACCTGGCCCTCGTAGATCGGGCGGTACTGCTCGATCGCCTCCTCCGTCGTGTCGGCGAGGAACAGCCCGCCCGACCCGGACCCCACGAACCCGTACGCCGGGTCCTGCCTGTGCGCCGCGTACCGCTCGCGGTAGTGGTCGATGAGCACCTGGTAGTTCTCGCGCGGCTGGAGCGCGTTCGCGCTGACGATCGGGTCCCCGTACCGCGCCGCGAGCTCCACGGCGAACTGCGACGTCGCCGACCCGTGCCAGATCCGGAACGGCCCCGCGAACGGCCGCGGCAGCGTCGTCGC
>JAQSXO010000449.1 GCA_029256625.1 Cellulosimicrobium sp.
GCGCTCCACGCAGCCGAGGAGGGCACCGAGCCGGCGGGACGGCCGGACGCCCCGCGCGGCGCGCCCGACACCGCCACGGGCACGGGCACGGACACGGACGAGGCCGGCGTCGACCCGGCGGGCTCCACGGCCCTGGTCGGGCGCGCCGGCTCCTGACGGGCGGGCATCCCGCCCCTACAGCAGGACGAGCTCGGAGCCGTCCGTCGCGTGGTCGGTCATCGCGACGCTCCGGACCGCGGGATCCTCGTACGTGTTCCAGTAGTAGGTCGACGTCCGGGAGGAGAAGAGCCCGGTGTAGACGGTGATCTCGAACTCCCCCGTCCCCATCGCCGCGCTGCCCTCGACCATCGCGACCTGCTGGAGCGTGTGGAACGCGCGGCTGACGTTCTCCTCCTCGCCGTCCTTGGCCGGGTAGTGGGCGTTCACGTACGCCGCGCGCACGAACCGGGACGGCGAGTAGTAGTCCCCCGGGATCCCGCGCATGTGCGACCCCGAGCCGAACGGGGCGAGGTGCGCGCCCCCGAGCACGGTGTCCTTCGGGAAGTCGGGCGAGGCGTTGAGGTAGTTGCGCAGGTTCTCGTGGTGCCACGCGAACCCGGGCTGGTTGGTGAGGACGTCGACGTCGTCGTGGAAGACGTGCATGCCGTCCGCCGTGTGCTCCACGACGACGGCGCGCGTCGCGTCGGCGACGATCCAGTGGAGCATCGAGCTGGGGTAGGTGTCGTTGATCGGCCGGTCCACGATCACCACGTCCCGCAGCGCCGCCTCGACCTCGTCCACGCTCGCGAACTGCGCGCACACCCACAGGGGGAACTCGTACGCGGCGACGTTGACCGCTCCGTCGACCGGTCCGGGCGCGTACGCCGCGTACCCCGGGAAGTTCAGCCCCGCGACGGCCAGGCCCGCGTCGTTGCCGCAGTCGAAGTAGAGCGGGGTGTCCTCCGCGACGATGCCCATGCCGATCGTCGCGTGCTCGACGCCCCGCACCGCGCCGAACGGCGACGACGGCGCGTACCCGGTGGGCGTCAGCACCACCTGCTGCCCGTACCCGCTCGTCCAGTCGAGGTTCCGCGCGAGATAGACGCTCCCTCGCCCGTCCGTGAACCTGATCCCTGTGCACATGGCGCTGCCCCCGTCGTCGTCGGCACGGCCCGCGGTGGGCGCGGACCGTCGGGGCACCGCGTGCACCCCGTCCTTCGAGGGTGCGGCGATGTGGGACCGCTCGCCATCCCCAGGGACCGGCACGGCGGTCGACGCCACTGCGACCGTGACGACGCCCTAGTGGTCGGCGCGGACCCGGTCGACGGCGGAGCGCATCTTGCGCGCGTTCACGGCGAGGAGCACGTCCCGGTACTGGGCGGCGCGGTGGAGCTGGCCCTTGAGGTCGTTCGACGACGCGCGGTGGCGCAGGTCGCACGGCACCTCGACGGCGACGTACCCCTTGCGGAGCAGGTCGATCGTCATGCCGGTCTCCACGCCCCAGCCGCGCGCGAGCGGGGTCGCGGCCTCGAACGCCTCGCGCGTGAGGCAGCGCATCCCCGAGAGCGGCTGCGTCGGGGTCCACCCCGTGAGGGACTGGATCGCGCGGCGCGCGGCCCCGACGACGATCCCGCGGCCGCCCGCGCCCGGCTGCGGAGGGAGCAGCGCGATCGAGAGGTCCGCGAACCCGTCGAGCACCGGCGCGACGAGCGGCGCCGTGTTCACGGCGGTCTCGCCCAGGTCGCCGTCGATGAAGAGCAGGAGACGCGGGGGACGGTCGGCCGCGTCGCGCATCGCGACGACGGCCGCGCCCGTCTCCATGGCCGCGGCCTTGCCGCGGTTGTGCGAGTGGCGCACGACGACGGCCCCCGCCTCGCGCGCGACGTGCTGGGTGTCGTCCTCGCTCCCGTCGTCCACGACGAGCACGAGGTCGACGTGCGGGATCGCCTTGGCGGCGCGGACCGTCGCGGCGATGCGCCGCGACTCGTCCTTCGCCGGGATGATCACGGCGACGCGCTGCCGCACCGCGCGGCCCGTCCGGCCGTCCCCGACGACCGGGCGCGGCGTCCGTGCCCGCGTGCCGGACGCCGAGAGGTACGTCGGCGGCGGCGTGCTCGCCGCGCCTGCAGGGGCACTTGGAGGAGCACTGCCCGTGTTGTTCCCCGACTCGGTCGACCGATGGTCCGCGTTCACGCCGTCCAGCCTAGTAGTGCAAAGAGTTGGCCGCAGAAGTGTCGTCGTTCCACCAGCAGATCCGCTCGGGATCTTCGCAGGACGACCGGGCTGCGTTCCCAGGTCCCCCGGATCCTACAAGACGCGACGACCCGCCGACAGGGTGTCGGCGGGCCGTCGTCGGGCGACGGGACCGTCAGCGCAGGGTCACCTGGCGCGACACGATCCCCGCGCGCGCACGACGCTCGTTCGCGTCGAGCGGCTCCGTCACGGCGAGCGCCTCGGTGAGGCGCGCGTCGAGCTCCGCGACCGGGCCCTCGAGCTCGTCCGCCTCCGTCCCGCGCGGCAGCTCCCACACCGGGACGAGCAGGCCGCTCGAGCGGAACGCCCCGACGAACTTGCCGTCCGCGAGCCCCGACTCGCGCCGCGCGTGCAGGCGCGAGATCGCGTCGATGAGCGCGTCCTCGGGCTCCGGACGCGCCCAGCGCAGGAACTCGCGCGACATGCGGCACCAGTACGCCGAGGGGACGGCGTCGAGCTTGACCGTGGGCACCATCGACTCGGCCGCCTGGTCGAGCGAGGCGCGCAGGTCCGGCGTGATCTCCTCGGCCGGGTCGAGCCAGAACGCGAAGTCCTCGTGGACGGTGACGTCGAACGGGACCGAGAGGTCGAGGACGTCCTGCAGGCGCGGGCCGGCGTCGGGCAGCGCGCTCGTCTCGATGGACGTGCCCGGCTCGGCGTCGATCGCCTCGAGCAGCGCGGCGGCGAGGTCGCGGCTCGTGTCGCCCGAGCCCGCGAGCGTCTGGACCGCGAGGAGGATCGCGCCGTCCTGGCGGTGCAGCGCGGCCCAGCCCGCGGGCAGGACGGTCACGACGGTGACGTCGCGCGCGCCGTGCTCCGCGGTGGTGCGAGCGGTCGCGGTGGCCGAGGGCACGACCTCGCGCATCGCGACCCAGTCGGTCTCGCCGGGGAGCCCCTCGAACGGGCGCAGCACGAAGTCGGGCGTGGAGTTCTTGGCCATGCGCGGCAGTCTAC
>JAQSXO010000450.1 GCA_029256625.1 Cellulosimicrobium sp.
CGACCGCTCGACGACCGGGGCGGGCGTGCCCTCCCAGGCGCTCGGGCGGAACGCGGGGTCGTCGAGGTCGACGGCCACCGAGTGCGTGGAGTCGAGCGTGAGCCCCACCGAGTAGGGGTCGGTGACGACGTTCGTCTCGACCTTGCCCGTGCTCGGGACGTAGACCTGCACCTCGTAGAGGTAGCGCGTGCCCTTCCAGCCGACGGCCGCGCCACCGAGCTTCTTGTCGGCCGCCTTGCCGTCGAGGGTCCACGTGCCGTCGGCCTGGCGAGCGGCCTCGAACCGGCGCGGGTCGTCGTCGAGCGACGCCCCCGCGGGCCACGCGAGCACCGAGACGGCCTTCGCCGTCGGCGCCCACAGCGCGAACGACGCCCACTTGCCGTTGGCGTGCCACGAGACGCCGAGCTCGCGCTCGGCGGCGTCCTCGGCGAACAGGTCGTCGACGACGCCCGGCACCTGGACGCCGGTCGCGGCCGTGAGCGCGCCGTCGTCGGCCCGGGTGACGAGCAGCTGGCCCGTGAGCGCCGCCTCGACCTCCGCGCGGTCGAGCGGCTCGCCGTCGTCGAGCACGCGCAGCGCGGTGTGCCCGGCGAGCGCCGGGAACTCGGCGGCGACGTCGTCGGGCAGGCCCGACGGGTCGACCTGGAGCGTGTACGACGCCGTGCCCTCCGGCGCCTGCACCTCGCCGTCGGCGCCGCCCGGGGTGACCGAGAGCCCGCCCTCCGGGGCGGACCACAGGGTCCACTCGTCGCCCGTGCCGAGGTCGCCCGGCCAGGCGACGACGCCCTCGCGGACCCAGTGCGCGGCCTGCTGGCCGGTGCCCGGGAGCGGCGGGTTCGCGACGTCGATCGTCAGGACGTGGGACGCGAGGTCGTAGGAGAACGTGACCAGCTCGCCGTCGCCGACGGAGAACTGGTAGTTCGCCCCGTCGCGCGCGCCGCCGACGCCGTAGTTCTCGGCCCAGCTCAGGCCGTGCGCGACCTTGCCCTCGTACGCGCCGGCCGCGAGGCGGTCGGTCGACCAGGTGTAGACGCCGTCGCCGTCCGGGTCCTTGAGCCAGGACGCCAGGCAGTCGGGCGCCCACGAGCCGGGGCAGCCGACCTGGTCCTGGAACGAGCCCGCGAGCGTGACGATCGGCCCCTGCGCGGTGCTCGAGAAGTCCTTGCTCACCGGGTCCCAGTAGAACGTCACCGGGCCGCCGGCCGTCGTGTACGTCGCGTTGGCGCCGTCCTGCACACCGCCGACGCCGTAGTTCACGGTCCACGACCCGTTGATCGCGACCTTGTACTCGTACGTCCCGGCGGGGACGTCGAACGTGCCCGCGTAGACGCCGTCCGCGCGCTTCGTGAGCTTCGCGGCCTCGCAGCCGGGGGCCCAGTCGCCCGCGCAGCCCATGGCCGCGTTGTGGCTGCCGGGCACGGTCACGAGGTCGATCTCGGGCTCGGGCTCCTCGCCCACGACCCCGCTCACGTCGACCCCGACGCTCGCGAACGTGGACGCGGCGGCGCGGTCGCCGTCGGCGTCGGTCGTCACGGCGCGGTACTCGACGAGCGTGCCGTCGGCGAGGCCCGCGACGTCGTGGAAGACGCGCGGCGCCGTGTCCTCCGCGGTGCCGAGCGGGTGCCACTCGGCGCTCCCGACCTCGCGCCACGCGAACGACGTCTCGGCCCACGCGTCCGCGTCGACCGTGGCCGTCACGGGCGCGACGCCCGTGACCGCTCCCCCGGCCTGCGGCACGGTGAGCGCGATGTCGCCCGACGAGTCCGCGCCGACCTCGCGGTCGGCCCGCAGCACGACGGTGCCCGTCGCCGGGACGGTCAGCGTGACGACGCCGTCCGCGTCGGCGGTGACGGGGGCGGCCTGCTCGCCGTAGAGCACCTCGTACGAGGCGCCGGGCGTGAGGGTCGTGAACGTCGCCGTCCGCTCCTGCGCCGCGTTGTTCAGCGCGACGAGGTGCTCGACCTTCTCCGTGCGGTCCACGCGGCTGAAGGCGTACACGCCCGCACCGTTCTCGACGTAGCGCTCCACCTGGGCGCCGTCGGCCAGCGCCGGGTGCGCCTCGCGCAGCGCGGCGAGCCCGGCGATGTGCGCGTACAGCGGCGCGTCGGTGCCGAAGCGGTCGACGCTGCCCGCCTGCTCGCCCGTGACGAGCGGCTGGTCGGCGTACTCGTCGACCTGCGTCGCGAACAGCGTCTGGCGCGCGTCCTTGTCGCCGCCCTTCCCCGCGAAGCCCTGCTCGTCGCCGTAGTAGACGACCGGCTGCCCGCGGGTCAGGTACATGAGGTCGTGCGCGAGCTCGTCGCGCGCGAGCGGGTCGTCAGTGCTCGCGAGCATGTACCCGACGCGGCCCATGTCGTGGTTGCCGAGGAACGTCGGCAGCGCCTGGGCGTTCGTCGACGGCGTCGTGTACATGTCGTCGCTCGCGAAGAGCGACGCGAGGCCCTTGGCGCTGTTGCCGCTCGCGAAGCTCGTCGCGGCGGACTGGAACGTGAAGTCGAGCGTCGAGCTCATGTCCGTCTTGCGCACGTAGGGCGAGAGCTTCGCCGCGTCGGCGTCGTACACCTCGCCGAACATGAAGAAGTCGTCCTTGCCCTGCGCGTGCGCGTAGTCGAGGACCTCGGTGGTCCACGTCTCCCAGAACTCGAAGTTCACGTGCTTGACGGTGTCGATGCGGAAGCCGTCGATGCCGAGGTCGATCCAGTCCTGGTAGACGTCGACGAACCCGTCGACGACCGTCGGGTGCTCGGTCATGAGGTCGTCGAGGCCGTCGAAGTCCCCGTACGTCACGGACTCCCCGGTCCACGTCGAGTTGCCGCGGTTGTGGTAGAGCGTCGGGTCGTTGAGCCAGGCCGGGACCTTGAGGTCCTCCTTGCCCGCGGGGACGACCGGCGTGTACGGGAACGACGTCGCGGCGTCCAGCGCCGGGAAGTCGCCGGAGCCCGCGTGGTCCGCCGGGTCGAACACGGTGCCCTCGGCGTCGCGGTACGGCGACGTGGCCTGGTCGACGTACGAGTACTGCTTCTCCTCGTAGTCGATCACGTCGGCCGTGTGGTTCGTGATGATGTCGAAGTAAACCTTGATCCCGCGGTCGTGCGCCTCGTCGATGAGCGCCTCGAGCTCGGCGTTGGTGCCGAGGTGCGGGTCGATCTGCGTGAAGTCGGTGATCCAGTAG
>JAQSXO010000451.1 GCA_029256625.1 Cellulosimicrobium sp.
GCCCGCTACGGCATGGAGGCCGAGATCATCACGAACGTCGCCGGCGACGAGCGGCTCGTGACCGACGAGGTGCACGACCTGGTGCAGCGGCTCGACCCGATCGCCGAACGGCTCGGCTGCCAGGACGAACTGCACCACCTCGACACGATGATCGAGCGCGGCGCCTCGTACCAGCGGCAGCTGCAGGTCGCGCAGGAGAACGGCGGCGACCTGCGCGCCGTGGTCCGCCACCTGGTGACGGAGTTCCGCGAAGCGCTCTAGCCGCGACCGGCCCGGATCGGGCGTACCTGGTCGAATCGGGCGTACCTGGTCGTTCCTTTCGACCAGGTACGCCCGATTCCACTTTCCATCGCGCGTGCGATGGGAAGGAACGTCGCGGCGCGACCACGAACGGACGGGAGGCCCGGTGCCAGCTGGCACCGGGCCTCCCGTCCTGGGGGCATCGGCAGTCCACGGCGAACGCTACAGTTCCCCTGTGGCGGGGGAGGCAGCACAGCGCGGACCGGCGACGGTGATCCGTGCCGGCGCGCTCGTCGACGCCGGTCGACCGGAACAGGCACTCGCCGAGGTCAGGGCGGCCGAACACGACGAAGGCGAATCGATCGCCGGACAGCGCGTACGCGCCCTGGCGCTGCTCGCGCTCGACCAGCCGGATGCGGCGTGCGAAGCTGCTCGACGAGCGGTCGCTCTCGCGCCGGGTGACAGCACCTCCCTCCGCGTGCTGTCGACCGCCCTGCTCCGCTCTGGGGACCGGATCGGAGCCGTCGAGGCCGCCCGTCGTTCGGTCGCCGCGGACCCGGGATCGTGGCAGGCGCACGCTGCGCGAGTCGATGCCCTCTGGCTCGGCGAGCAGAACCGCTTGGAGGCGATGCGGGCGAGCTTCGAGGCCGTCCGCTTGGCTCCCACCGAACCGTTCGTGCACCGCCAGCACGGCGACCTCCTGCTCGCCGTCGGACGGCAACGGGAAGCGCAGGACGCGTACCGCCGGGGGCTCGCGCTCGCTCCGGAGGACCGAGGGGCACGGCACAACCTGGCGGTGGCACGGCTGCGGCACGGCCACGAGAGCGAGTCCGCGCTGGCCTTCGCGGGCATCCTGTCGACGAACCCGACGGACGCCACAGCACTACGGAACCTCATGGTCGGCGTCGTCAACCCACTCGGCCGGATCCGGGTGACCCTCGGCGGCGGCGCAGTGTTCACCGGCTTGGAGTTCCTGGCGACGATCGACAGCGGGGATCCGGGGATGGTGCGGTGGGCCACCACCTTCCCGCCGGTGACCGCCCTCGCCGTGATCGCCTTCATCGCCCTCCGGTTCACCTCCGAGGCACGGCCTCGCCTCGCCTTCCTCGTCTCGGTCGCTCGACGAGCGGTACCGGGTTGGGGACTCGTGGCGCTGGTCCTCGGTGTCGCGACCGCGATCTCCGTGACCGGGCTGTTCCTCCCGCCGGTCATCGCCCTCGTCGCGCAGGGTCTCGTGTTCGTCGGGGTCGTCATCGCGTCCGTCCTGATGAAGCGCATCCTGCGCGCCTTCCCGAGGACCCGCCCAGCGGTGCACGAGGACGACGATGACGACGGGTGACGAGCTCGCCCTCGCGACCGGACTGCGCCCGGCCTGACGCCGCGTCGCGCGACACCACCGAACCGACCGCTCCGAGAGGACTCCCGATGAACGACGACCCGGTCCACGACGACCCGGTGATCGGCGCGCTCCGACGCGCGGTCGACAGCGCGCCCCACGACGTCGCACTGCGTGTCCACCTCGGTCGTCTGCTCCTCGAAGCCGGACGTCCAGCTGAGGCGACCGCCGAAGCGGCAGCCGCACTCGCCATCACGCCGACCGACGCCGCGGCGGGCGCGCTCATGCTGGCGGCGCTGCGCCCGGGTGCCGCCACGGCACTCCCAGCGGATGCGCCGACCGACGCTCCCGCCGCTGGTGTGCCGTCCGACTTCGACTGGCACGCCGCGGAACAGCAGGTCGAGCACATCGTCGAACCGTCCTTCGTCGAGGACTCGACTCCCGACCCGGACCTGCCGTCGGCGTTCTCGGTCGAGCCGTCGGAGGTCCGGTTTGCGGACGTGGGCGGGATGGAGGCCGTCAAGCAGCGGCTCACCGTCGCGTTCCTCGCCCCGCTCGCGAACCCCGAGCTCCGGGCGTTGTACGGCAAGAGCCTCCGCGGCGGTCTGCTGCTGTACGGCCCTCCGGGGTGCGGGAAGACGTTCATCGCCCGGGCTGTCGCCGGCGAGCTCGGCGCACGCTTCATGAGCGTCTCCATCACCGACGTCCTCGACCCCTACCTCGGCGCGAGCGAGCAGAACATCAGGGCGGTCTTCGAGGCCGCACGCGCCGCGGCTCCATGCGTGGTGTTCTTCGACGAGGTCGACGCGCTCGGCCAGCGACGGAGCCAGACCCGCAGCTCGCACGTGCGCGGGATGGTGAACCAGCTGCTCACCGAACTCGACGGCGTCGACGGCGGGAACGAGGGCGTGTTCGTGCTGGCTGCGACGAACCAGCCGTGGGACGTCGACCCCGCGCTCCGTCGTCCGGGTCGGCTGGACCGGACGGTGCTCGTCCTGCCGCCGGACGCCCCGGCACGCGACGCGATCTTCCGCGGGCACCTCCGCGACCGACCGGTCGAGGGCATCGACCCCGCAGCGCTCGCCAAGCGGACCGAGGGCTTCTCCGGTGCGGACATCGCCTACGTGTGCGAGGTCGCCGCCGAGCACGCGCTCATGGACAGCATCACGACGGGCACTGCACGGCTCATCGGGATGCCGGATCTGCTCGCCGCCCTGAGTGAGGTCCGGCCCTCCACGAGCGCCTGGCTCGAGACGGCGCGGAGCGTCGTCCTGTTCGGCGAGGACGACGGGACGTACGCCGACCTGCGCGCGTACCTCAAGAAGTCCAAGCGCTGAGAGACGGACGGGAGGCCCGGTGCCAGCTGGCACCGGGCCTCCCGTCCGTCAGGTGGTCGCGACTAGCGACCCAGGAACTTCTGCAGCGACGCGAGCTCTTCCTCGGTCGGCGCCTTGCCGCCCTTGGCGCCGCCGAGGCCGAGGCCGGACCCCTGTGGTGCCTGCTGCGGCGCAGCCGCCGCGCCGGCCGCGAGGGCCGCGCGCTTGGCGGGGTTGCCCACCTTCGACTTCTTCTTGCCGCCCTGCTGCTGCTTCTTG
>JAQSXO010000452.1 GCA_029256625.1 Cellulosimicrobium sp.
CCGCGGACCGGAGCGCCGGGCCGCCTCGGCGGGCGGGCGCGCCGCCGGAGGGGCGGGCCGCGCTTCCTGGGCTGTCGTCATCGTGCGGTCCTCCATGGTCGTGGTCCTGGTGGTCGGCGGGACGTCCGGGCCGGACGAGTCGGTCATCGGAACGGCACCGCCTCGGCGTCGAGGATCGTGGTGAAGGCCTCCCAGGCCTCCGTGAACAGCTCCGGCCCCGAGAACCCGCCGAGGCTGTGGGCGTCGCTCAGGTGCGGCTCGAGCGAGAAGAACCCGTCGAACTCGTCGTCGCGCAGCGCACGCACGGTCTCGGGCACCTCGCCGTCGCCGCGTCCGGCGGGCACGACGGCGCCCGTCGCCGCGAGCGCGTCCTTCACCTGGACGTACTCCAGGTACGGGCGCAGCAGGGCGTAGCCGTCGGTGAAGGGGCGCACGCCCACCTGGACGAAGTTCGCCGAGTCCCACGCGAGCGCCAGGTGCGGCGACCCGACGGACTCCACGACGTCCAGGCACCGCTCCGGGGTGTCGCCGTAGATCTCCTTCTCGTTCTCGTGGACCAGCACGACGCCGGCTGCGCGCGCCACCTCGGCGAGCGCCGCCATCCGGCGCAGGACGACGTCCCGCCACGACGCCGGGTCCGTCCCGGGGCGCACGAAGAACGAGAACACCCGCACGTACGGGGCCTCGAGCTGTTGCGCGACGCCCGCGGCGTGCCGCATCCGGTCGAGGTGGGGCTCGAAGTCGTCGTCGACGAAGATCTTGCCGACGGGAGACCCGATGCTCGAGACCCGGAGGTCGTGGCGGCGCAGGAGACCTGCGACCCGCTCGCGCTGGTCGTCGTCGAGGTCGAGCACGTTGGTGCCCCACGCGCTCCGGAGCTCGACGAACCGCAGCCCGAGCCCGGAGGCCACGACGCACTGCGTCTCGACGTCGGGTGATATCTCATCGGCGAAGCCCGAGAGCGTCCACATCGTGCGCCCTCCCTTCTGCTGGTGGCTCCCGGGCGACGACGCGGTCGGCACCGTGAACCCGCCGGCCAGCCTCCGGCCCGGGGAGGGGCGAGTGCGGAGGGGGCGGCGCGGGGCCGGTGAGGCGAGGAACGCGGGGTCGTACGGGACGGTGGTCGAGGTCCTGCGCACGGAGCTCGTTCTCCGTACGCCTGGCATGGACAGTAGGTGCGGGCCATCGCAGGGACAACGAGTTGCCATTTGTTGCACCTGACAGCGCTGGACGAGCGGGCGGGTCACGAGGCGCGCCGGGCCGCGGGTACCGGGCCGTGACGTGAGGACGACACGCGCGGGAGGGCATGGTTGCCGTCGGTTGCCACCGGTCGGCGTCGCTGGGCGACGCCCTGCGACGGTTCGGTGACGGACCGTCGACGGCTACCGGGCCGCGTCGGTGACGGTCCAGGCGGGGCGCGCCGGGGTGTGCCGGGCGCGTCGGGGCGTCAGGTGCCGGAGTCCGGCGAGGTGCCGAGGTCCAGGGCGACGAGCCGGAAGCCCGCCGACCGGACGGCCCGCAGGACCTCGCCGCGCAACGGCTCGCTCGCCACGACGGGCAGCTCCGCGTGGGGAGCCTCGATCCGGGCGAGGTCGCCGTGGTGGTGGACCCGCAGGTCCTCCAGGCCGAGCCGGCGCAGCTCGCTCTCGGCCGCCTCGACCTGCACGGCCGCCTCGCCGTCGCGCGCCGTGCCGACGACGAGGTCGACCGTCGGCGCCCGGTCGGTGCGGCTCATCGCCGCCGCCCGCCGGGCACGACCGTGGCGGCACCGGAGGGTCGAGGTCCAGGCCGCCGACGTGCCGTCGTCGGGCGCGAGGACGCGTTCGCACGCGAGATCACGGAGCCATTGGAGGATGCCGGTCGGAGCCCGTCAAGGAGTTGCCGTCGGTTGCCGTGGGTTGCCGCGAGACCGTCCGCGCGCGGGTCGCGGGACGGGGCGGCCACACGGTCGTCGCGGCACGCGAGCGCGACACGAGGGCGACAAGCGGTTGTTGTCCACCGCTGTCACGCGCGTTACAGTCCGACCGCATGACCTCAGCCGGCAATGGTGCCAGCCCGACGATCTACGACGTCGCCCAGGCGGCCGGCGTCGCCCCCTCGACCGTGTCACGCACCTTCTCGCGTCCTGGCCGCGTCAACGCACAGACCGCGGAGCGCATCCGCCAGGTCGCCAACGAGCTCGGCTACCGCACGAACCCGCTGGCCCGCGGCCTGCCGACAGGCCGGACCTCGCTGCTCGCGATCGTCGTGGCCGACGTGACCAACCCCTTCTTCTTCGAGATCATCCGCGGCGCGGAGAAGACGGCCCGCGACGCCGGGTACACGCTGCTCATGGTCGACGCCCACGAGTCCGACGAGGCGGAGCGCCGCGCGCTCGACCGGACGCTGCCCCTCGTGGAGGGCCTGATCCTCGCGACGTCCCGGCTGTCGGACTCCTCGATCCGCGTCGCCGCGAAGCAGCGGCCCACCGTCGTCATGAACCGGCACATGACCGACGTGCCGAGCGTCCTGACGGACAACGCCCAGGGCATGCGCAGCGCCGTCGAGCACCTGGTCGGGCTCGGGCACACGAGCCTCGCGTACGTCGCGGGACCCGAGGCGTCGTGGGCCGACGGGATGCGCTGGCGCGCGTTCCGCGAGGCGACGCGCGAGGGAGACGTCCAGGCGCGGCGGATCGGACCGTTCGCGCCGACGCTCGCCGGCGGGCTCTCCGCGGCCAAGTCCCTCGTCAAGCACCCCGCCACGGCGGCCGTCGCGTACAACGACCTCATCGCGATCGGCGCGATGCGGGGCCTGCGCCGGCTCGGGGTCGAGGTGCCGCGCGACCTGAGCATCGTCGGGTTCGACAACATCTTCGGCTCGGACTTCTGCACCCCGCCCCTCACGACCGTCGCGGCGCCGCTGCGCCACTTCGGGTCGTTCGCGGTCCAGCGACTCCTGGCCCAGCTCCGCACGGCGCCCGCCCCCGCCGCCGGGCCGACGCTGCTTCCCGCGAAGCTCGTCGAGCGCGGCTCGACCGGCCGCCCGGCCTGACCGCACCCCCGCGGGCGCAGCCGCCGGCGGGCCAGGGGGCAACAAGTGGCAACTCGTTGCCCGGACCGCGCGCGCCCCCGGATAGTGACGGCACAGCGCACCGATGCGCGCCCTGTGCGCAGTCCGACGCACGG
>JAQSXO010000453.1 GCA_029256625.1 Cellulosimicrobium sp.
TTCCCGGACCTGCTCGCCCAGCGTCGACCCGCGTTCTCGCGTGCTCCGCGGTCACCCGGTGATCAGGCAGACCGCGGTGACGACGAGTCCGTCCTGCACGGCCCAGCGGCCGTCGAACCCGTCGACGCGCCGGCCGCGGACAACCGGCCCGGGGACGAGGAACGACGCGTCGAACGTACCCGTCGGCTGGATCACGAGCTCGCACTCCGAGAAGTCCAGCCACCGACCGGTCAACGGGGACCACGCCTTGAAGACGCTCTCCTTCGCGCTGAAGAGCACCCGACCCCACGCGACGTCCGGAGACCCGGCAGCCAGGGACGTCAGCCGGTCGCGTTCCTGCCGCAGGGCGACCAGTTCCTCGACACCGTCCGGCAGCGGGCCGTGCGGTTCGGCGTCGATGCCGAGCGACACGACGTCGGACGCCCGTGCGACCGCCGCGGCCCGGAACCCGTCGCAGTGGGTCAGACTGCCGACGAAGCCCTCGGGCCAGCGGGGTGCCCGGTCGGCGCCGGGGAGGATCGGGCCCACCGGGGCCCCCAACCGGCCCAGTGCCCGCCTCGCGCACGCGCGCACGGTCGCGAACTCGGCCCGCCGCGCCGCGACCGCACGCGACACGACGACGCGCTCCTCGGCGAACGGCGACTCGGCGCCCTCGTCCGTCGTCGTCACCTCGACCTCGACCTCGTGCGGCAGGAGACCGCGCAGCGCCCCGGTCACGCGCCCGCTCCGGGACCGACGACCCGCACGACCCGACGCGCCGACGCCCCGGGGCTTCCCCACTCGTCCGGGTAGCCGAGGGACACCTCGTGGTGGGGGATGCCGTCGATGCGGTCCGTCACGGGGATGTGCAGGTGCCCGTAGACGACCGCCTCGGCGCGGTACCGGATCGGCCAGTCCGCCGTCTCCTCGGTGCCGCACCACAGGGCGAACTCCGGGTAGCGCAACCGGTCCGTGGGCGCCCGCACGAGCGGGAAGTGGTTCACGAGGACCGTGCGGCTGCCCGGGGGCAGTGCGTCGAGCCGCGCACGCGTGACCGCGACGCGTGCGGCGCACCACGCGGCACGGCTCGGGTACGGGTCGGGATGCAGGAGGAACTCGTCCGAGCACACGACCCCCGCCTGCTCCGCGATGGTCAGTGCCTCGGCGGCGGAACGTGCTCCCGGAGGGCGGAACGAGGAGTCGTACAGCAGGAACAGCGGGACCACGACGAGCGGCCCGTCCGGTCCCGGCCACACCGGGTACGGGTCTTCCGGCGTGACGACACCCACCGACCGCAGGGCCGCCACGAGGGCGTCGTAGCGTGCGACTCCCCGGAGACCCCCGACGTCACCCGGGAGCGACCACAGTTCGTGGTTGCCGGGGACCCAGATCACCGTCTCGAAGCGCTCCCGCAGCGTCCGCATCGTCGAGACCACCTGGTCCAGACGGTCCGCGACGTCCCCGGCGACGATCAGCCAGTCGCCGGCTGATCGTGGCGCGATCCGGGACACGAAGTCGTGGTTGCCGGCGTAGCCGACGTGCAGGTCGCTGATCGCGAGGATGTCGGCCATACGGATCCACAGTAGTGCGCGACCCGACCCGCCACACCGCTCCGGTAGGGTGCGGACTTGATGAGTAGTCTCTCAGGACAGCGATCAACGGCGGGTGGGGCGGGGATGCACACGATCAGCGACGATTCGGTCCGGACGGTCGACGAGATCCTCGATCTCGTCCGCCACCGGCTCCTCGACGACGACCTGCCGCTCGGTGCCGTCCTGTCCTCCCGCGACCTCGCCGAGCGGAGCGAGGTCACCATCGACGAGGACGGACACGGGACGAGTGCCGTCCTCGACCACTTCACGCGCGTGCTCGCTCCAGCGTGCATCGCCGCCGACGACCCCCGCTACCTGTCGTTCATCCCCGCAGCCCCGACCAGTGCCGCCATCGCGTTCGACCTGGCGGTCACGGCGTCGTCGATCTTCGCCGGGTTCCGGCAGACGTCATCCGGTGCGGTCTTCGCCGAGGACGAGGCCATCCGTTGGCTCGCCCACGAGTTCGGCCTCCCCACGAGCTCCGGGGGGACGTTCGTGCAGGGTGGCACCCTCGGGAACCTCTCCGCTCTCGTCGCCGCCCGGGACCGGGCACGCCGCCGGACCCCCGTCGCCCCGGACCGGTGGCGCGTCGTGTGCAGCAGGGAGGCGCACTCCTCCATCGTCAGCGCCGCACACGTCATGGACGTCGACGTCGTGCTGGTCGACTGCGACACCGACGGATCGATGCGCGGCCCCGCCGTCCGGGCAGCGCTCGACGCTCACGGCGACTCCGTCTTCGCCGTCGTCGCGACCGCGGGATCCACCAACTGCGGGACCGTCGACGACATCGCCGGGATCGCGGGCCTCCGCCCCGGACACGACTTCTGGCTCCACGTCGACGGCGCCTACGGACTCGCCGGGATGCTGTCGCCCCTGACCCGACCCCTGTTCGACGGGGTGGCGGACGCCGACTCGGTGATCGTCGACCCGCACAAGTGGCTCTTCGCCCCGCACGATGCCTGCGCGCTCATCTACCGGGATCCCGAAGGAGCCCGCCGCAGCCACACGCAGCGAGCCCCCTACCTCGACGTGACGGCGGAACACGTCGAGCCCAGCCCCGCCGACTACGCCGTGCACCTCACCAGGCGCGCACGCGGTCTCGCCCTCTGGTACTCCCTCGCCTCGCACGGAGCCGCGGCGTACCGTGCCGCCATCACCTCCACGATCACCACCGCGCGCACGATCGCCGAGGAGATCGAGCGACGGCCCCACCTCCGCCTGATCCGGCATCCGCAGCTCTCCATCGTCGCGTTCGAGCGGGCCGGGTGGGGCCACGGCGACTACGCGGCGTGGAGCGCGACGCTGCTCGCCGAGCAGGTCGGGTTCGTCGCGCCCACCTCCACCGACGGACGTCCGCACCTCCGCTTCGCGATCATCAACCCGCGGACGACGGTCGAGCTGCTGTTGCGGATCCTGGACACGTTGGAGGAGCCGCGTTCCAGGTGAGGGCGGTGGCGGTGGCGGTCGGGGGCCGTTGACCGTTGGCCGTTGACTCTTGCGCCGTGGCTGACCGGGCGGTTGTCAGGCGGCCGGGCGCTGTCGGCCGGCGAGTGGCGAGTGGAGCGCAGTGCGCGGTGGTCGGGGTCGTGGG
>JAQSXO010000454.1 GCA_029256625.1 Cellulosimicrobium sp.
AATCTCGAGGACGAGCGTCCGCGCGGACGGGCTCTCCTCCCACGCGTCGACGAGCGTCGCGACCTGCCAGCGCGACGGCGTCGCGTACCGGGCGCCGAGGCGGACGGGCGCCTCAGTCACCCTGGTACCTCTGCTCGCGCCACGGGTCGCCGAGGTCGTGGTAGCCCAGCCGCTCCCAGAAGCCCTGCCGGTCCATGGGCATCAGCGTGATGCTGTTGACCCACTTGGCCGACTTCCAGAAGTACAGGTGCGGCACCAGCAGCCGCGCCGGGCCGCCGTGCACCGGGTGGAGCGGGGCGCCGTCGAACGTGTGCACGACCCAGGCCTTGCCGCCCAGGAGCTCTGCGACCGGGAGGTTCGTCGTGTACCCGCCGTAGCAGCCGATCATCGCGAAGTCGGCGGTCGACTCGACGTCGGCGAGGAGCGTGTCGAGCGAGACGCCGCGCCACGATGTCCCGAACTTGGACCAGCGGGTCACGCAGTGGATGTCGACGGTCGGCTGGTCCTGGGGGAGCGCCATGAGGTCCGCCCACGACCAGGCGTGCGTCGCGCCGGTCTCGGTGGTGACGTCGAGCCGCCAGGTCGCGGTGTCGACGCGCGGCGTGGGCCCCGCCGAGAGCACCGGGAACCCGGTCTCGACGTACTGGCCGGGCGGGAGCGCCACGCCCTGCGGGCGTGGCCGGCCGTGGAAGCCGGGGGTGAGGGTGCTCATGGCACACGGTAGGCGCGGTGCCCGACGGCGCGCCAGGGCTCAGGCGTTCGTGTCCCCGCGGGGCGGTGCCGCGACGAGGCGCGCGACGGCGTCGCGCAGCCAGGCGCGGTACCGCTCGTCCGACCAGCCCGCCCCTTTCACGAAGTGCGCCCAGCCCTCGGGCGCGAGCAGGTAGGAGAGGGCCTCGGCGGCCTCCTCCCGGGAGGAGTGCGGGCGGAAACCGTGCGCCACGAGCACGTCCACGCTCGCGCGCAGGTCGGCGCGGCGGCGTTCGAGGAGCGCGTCGAGCTCCGCGGCGACGGCCTCGTCGGAGCGTGCCGCCGACGTGAAGGCGGACCACAGGCCGGCGACGCGGGCGTTCGCCGCCGCGACGAGCGCGACGAGCCCGTCGAGGAACTCCCCGGGGTCGGTGGTGCCGGCGACGGAGCGACCCTCGGGCCGCTCACCGAGGGACTCCCGCCCCTCGGACCCGGCGAACGTGAGCTCGAACGCGGCGAGGAGCAGCGCGCGCTTGGGCCCGTGCGCCTTGACCGTCTCGAGCGAGACGCCCGCGCGCTCGGCGACGCGCGCGAGGGTCGTGCGCTCGTAGCCGCACTCGGCGAGCTCTTGGGCGGCGGCGCGCACGACCCGCTCGCGCGTGCGCGCGGCCTGCTCGGCGCGGAGGTCGGACGTGTAGGCGCGCGGGACCACTATTGACTACCCCTCTAAGGTGATGAATACTCCAGACGGTTGTTCGATCTTCTCACACGCCGGCTCCCCACCGGCGTCCCGCGCAGACGGCCCGGTCCTGCGCCTTCCCGTCCGTCCGGCGCGCCGTGCGCCGCCACGAGAGAGGCACCACCGATGGCCGCCGTCCTGCTCTGCTCCACCCCTGTGCACGCCCACGTCACCCCGCTGCTCGCCGTCACCCGGGCGCTCGTCGCCCGTGGGCACGACGTCCGGTTCCTGACGGGCTCCCGGTTCGCCGCGGCCGTCGAGGCAGCGGGCGCCGAGCTCCTCCCGCTCCCCGCGGAGGCGGACTTCGACGACCGGGACCTCGCTGCCGCGTTCCCCGGTCGTGCGGGTCGTACCGGGCTCGACGCGATCCGGCACGACATGCTGGAGATCTTCGTCGGGCCCGGCGTGGCGCAGCACCGCGCGGTGCTCGACGCTCTCGCGTCGCGCCCGGCCGACGCCGTGCTCGTCGAGCCGCTGTTCCTCGGCGCGATGGCGCTCGTCGCGTCGCCCGCCGACCGTCGGCCACCCGTGCTCGCGCTCGGCATCTTCCCGCTCGGGCTGAAGAGCGACCGCACCGCGCCGTTCGGCCTCGGGGTGCTGCCCGCGCGCGGACCGCTCGGCGTGGCGCGCAACAGGGTGCTGCACCGGTTCGTCGAGCGGGTCGCGTTCGCCGCCCCGCAGCGCGCCGCGCAGGACATGGTCCGCGCCGCGGGCGGGCAGCCCGGTGACACCTTCTTCCTCGGCTGGCCGGCCGACGCGGACGCCGTCGTGCAGCTCACCGTCCGCGAGCTCGAGTACCCGCGGCCCGACGTCGCGACCCCGGTCCGGTTCGTCGGCCCGCCGCGCCCGGCACCGGGGAACGGCGACCTCCCGGGGTGGTGGGGCGACCTCGACACCCGCAGGCCGGTCGTCCACGTCACGCAGGGGACCGTCGCGAACGAGGACCCGACCCAGCTCCTCATCCCCACGCTGCGCGCGCTCGCCGACGAGGACGTGCTCGTGGTCGCCGCGACGGGCGGCCGCCCGGTCGGTTCGCTCGGGCCGCTCCCGGCGAACGCGCGCGCGGCCGAGTACCTCCCGTACGACGCGCTGCTGCCGCGCGCGTCGGTCCTCGTGACCAACGGCGGCTACGGCGGCGTGCACCACGCGCTGCGGCACGGCGTGCCCGTCGTCGTCGCCGGCAAGACCGAGGACAAGGCCGAGGTCGCGGCCCGCGTCGCGTGGACGGGCGCCGGCGTGCGGCTGCGGACGAGCACGCCGCGGCCCGCCCAGGTGCGGCGCGCGGTGCGGCGCCTGCTCGCCGACCCGTCGTACGCGCGAGCCAGCGCGCGCATCGGCGAGCGCATCGCCGCCTCGCCGGGCGAGGACGGCGTGGTCGACGTCCTCGAGGAGGTCGTCGCCGCCCGGGAGGCGTCGCGCGCCGTCCGCTGACCGGGGCAGGATCGGGGGATGCCCCGCGACCTGCTCATGCGCATCCACGGCCCCGAGTTCCGCGCCATGTCCGAGAGGGTGCTGCGAGCCACCGAGCTCACGTCACGGCTCAACGTCCTGCCGTTCGACGACGAGGACGGCCGGGCGCGGCTGTTCGAGCAGATCCTCGGCCGGCCGTTGCCGCCGCGCGTGACGATCTACCCGCCGTTCTTCACGGACCACGGCCTGAACCTGGACCTGGGGGAGCGCGTGTTCGTCAACCAGAACTGCACGTTCCTCGACTACGCGGGCATCCGG
>JAQSXO010000455.1 GCA_029256625.1 Cellulosimicrobium sp.
GGCGAGGTCATGGGCAAGCTGCACCCGCACGGCGACGCGGCGATCTACGACGCGCTCGTGCGCCTCTCGCAGGACTTCTCGCTGCGGCTCCCGCTCGTCGACGGGCACGGCAACTTCGGCACGCTCGACGACGGCCCCGCCGCCTCCCGGTACACCGAGGCGCGCCTCGCTCCCCCGTCGCTCGCGATGACGGCTGGGCTCGACGAGGACGTCGTCGACTTCGTGCCGAACTACGACAACAAGCTCCAGCAGCCCGAGGTGCTGCCGGCGGCGATCCCGAACCTGCTGGTCAACGGCGCGTCGGGCATCGCGGTCGGCATGGCGACCAACATGGCGCCGCACAACCTCGTCGAGGTCGTCGCGGCGGCGCGCCACCTGGTCGCGCACCCGGACGCCGACCTCGAGGCGCTCATGCGGTTCGTCCCCGGCCCCGACCTGCCGACGGGCGGCAAGATCGTCGGGCTCGACGGCGTGCGCGACGCCTACCGCACCGGTCGCGGCACGTTCCGCACGCGCGCGACCGCGCGGGTGGAGAACCTCACGCCGCGGCGCAAGGGCGTCGTCATCACCGAGCTGCCCTACCTCGTCGGGCCGGAGAAGGTGATCGAGAAGATCGCCGAGGGCGTCAAGACCAAGAAGATCCAGGGCATCACGGCCGCGACCGACCTCACCGACCGCGAGCACGGGCTGCGGATCGTCGTCGAGGTGAAGACGGGCTTCAACCCCGAGGCGGTGCTCGAGCAGCTCTACAAGTTCACGCCGCTCGAGGACTCGTTCGGCATGAACAACGTCGCGCTCGTCGACGGGCAGCCGCGCACGCTCGGCCTGCGCGAGATGCTCACGGTCTGGGTGAACCACCGGATCGACGTGGTCCGCCGACGCTCGGCCTACCGGCTGCGCAAGCGGTCCGAGCGACTCCACCTCGTGGACGGTCTGCTCATCGCCATCGTCGACATCGACGAGGTCATCCAGGTGATCCGGTCCTCGGACGACACCGCGACGGCCCGCGGACGCCTCCAGAAAGTGTTCGACCTGTCCGAGCCGCAGGCCGAGTACATCCTCGAGCTCCAGCTGCGCCGCCTCACCAAGTTCTCCCGCATCGAGCTCGAGAAGGAGCAGGAGACGCTGCGCCGCGAGAGACGATCCTCCTGGAGTCGGCCGGCGCCGCGCCGACCACGACCGCGGCCGTGCCGCTCGAGGTTGCCGACACGCCCTGCTGGGCGCTGTTCTCCGCGACGGGCCTGCTCGCGCGCACGAGCGACGAGACCGAGCCCGCGCGCACCGGGCCCCGCGCGGCCCACGACGTGCTGCGCGCCGTCGTGCGCACGACGGCGCGCGGCGAGGTCGGCCTCGTGACGAGCCGCGGGCGCATGGTCCGCGTGTCCGTGCTCGACCTGCCCGCGCTGCCGCCGACCGACAACGCGCCGAGCCTGTCGGGCGGCGTGCCGCTCGGCGAGGTCGTCCGGCTCGAGCCGGGCGAGGAGGCCGTGACGATCGCGTCGCTCGACGCCGACGCTCCCCCGCTCGCGCTCGGCACCGCGCAGGGCGTCGTCAAGCGCGTGCTCCCGGGCGACGTGCCGAACAACCGTGACGACTGGGAAATCATCGGCCTCAAGGACGGCGACACCGTCGTCGGCGCGGCGCCCGCGACCGACGCGGACGAGGTGGTGTTCGTCAGCTCCGACGCGTCGCTCCTGCACTTCGACGCATCCGCCGTACGACCGCAGGGGCGCGCGGCCGGCGGCATGGCCGGCATCCGGCTCGCGGACGGCCACCGCGTCGCGTTCTTCGGTGTCGTGCCGGCCGACGTGCGCGACCTCGGGGTCGTCGTCACCGTCGCCGGGTCGTCGGGCGCGCTCGCGGGCACCCAGACCGGGGCCGGCAAGGTCACGCCGTACGAGCTCTACCCCGGCAAGGGCCGCGGCACCGGCGGCGTCCGGGCGCAGCGGTTCCTCAAGGGCGAGGACGCGCTGATCCTCGCGTGGGTCGGCCAGGGTCCCGCACGTGCGACGGGCTCCGGCGGTCAGGCCGTCGACCTGCCCGAGGTCGACCAGCGCCGCGACGGGTCGGGCACGCCGCTGGCCTCGCCGGTCACGGCCGTCGGGTAGCCCGCGCCCGGCGGCTGCGGCTAGCGGCCGGGAGCCGCGAGCGGCCCGTCGAGGTCGCCCGCCCTTGCGAGTGCCCGCGATGGGCGCAGGCTCGAGGTATGGCTGGGAACCAGGGGGGCGCCGTCCGGACGCCTCGCGACGCGGACGGGGCCACCGGCCCCATCGACTACCACGCCGTCTTCTCCGTGCTCACGGCGCCCAAGGCGGTGCTCTCTCCCGACCTCACGGTGCTCGACGCCAACGAGTCGCTGCTGCGCACGATCGGCCTGCCCGCGAGCGCCGTCGTCGGTCGCCGCTACCTCGACGTGTTCCCCGCCCACGGCCCCGACGGCAGCTCCGTGGAGCGGGTCGTCCGGTCGCTCGAGCGCGTCGCGCGCACGGGCAGGCTCGAGATGATCGGCCCGCACCGGTACGACCTGCGCCGCCCCGACGGCGGGTGGACCGAGCGCTGGTGGATCACGACCAACCTCCCCGTCCTCGACGCGGGCGGCCGCGTGTCGGCCGTGGTGCATCGCGCGGAGGACGTGACGAGCGTCGTGCTGGCGCGCGGGCCCGCGGTGCCGGAGACCAGCCGGGGCGAGGTGACCGAGTGCCCCGACGAGATGTCGCTCGTGGACCAGGCGCTGCTCCTCGGCTCGTCGGTCGACCGCTACGCGGAGGCGATCACGCGCGAGCGGAGCGCCTCGCTCGCGATCCAGGACTCGATCCTCACCCCGCCGCCCGACATCCCGGGTCTGGCGATCGACGTCCGCTACCGGCCCGCGGTCCCCGAGGTCCACGTGGGCGGGGACTGGTACGACGCGTTCGCGCACCCGGACGGCGACACGACCGTCGTCGTCGGCGACGTGACGGGGCACGACGTCGCCGCGGCCGCGCACATGGGCCACCTGCGAGGGGTCCTGCGCTCCGTCGCCTTCGCGACCGACGCGGGACCGGCGGCCGCCCTCGACGCCGCCGAGCGGACCGCCGAGGGGCTCGGGCTCCAGGCCCTCGCGACGGTCGCCGTCGCGCGGATCGGGTCTCCGGGGCCGGACGGCCGACGGCGGCTCCGCTGGGCGAGCGCCGGGCACGTGCCGCCCGTCGTGCGCCGTGCGGACGGCACCGCGCACCTGCTCGAGGCGCGCCCCGCACCGATGCTCGGGATCGGCCTCGGCGGCGGCCGGGAGGAGCACGAGGCCTCGCTCGGCCCGGGCGACGCCCTCGTGCTCTACACCGACGGGCTCGTCGAGCGCCGGGACCGCTCGCTGCGCGACGTGCTGGACGAGCTCCCGGCCCGCGTCGAGGCGCTCGGCGACCTACCGCCGCACGAGCTGCTGGACGCGCTCCTGGCGGACCTCGTGCCCCAGGGGGCCCAGGACGACGTCGCCCTGGTCCTGGTGCACCTCGGCGCCGCGGCGGACGATCGTCCGGCTGCCGGCGAGGTGCCCCCCGCCGGTCCCGGGGCCTGACCGTCCTCCGGGGGCGGTGCCGGCGCGGTTCGAGACAGGTACTGCCAGACCCCTGTTCGAGCGGGACTCCCTGCCGGCTGCCGACCCGGTGTCGAATGGTCACGACCACAGACCCCTCGGCAACGGAGAACTCCTTGAAGGCCACCGTCATCTACGGCGCGGGCGACGTCCGCGTCGAGACCCGCCCCGACCCGACGATCGTCGAGCCGACCGACGCGATCGTGCGCGCGGTGCGCGCGTGCGTCTGCGGCTCCGACCTGCACCCCTACCGCTCCATGGCGCACACCGACCGGGGCGTCCCGATCGGGCACGAGCTCCTCGGGGTCGTCGAGGAGGCCGGGTCGGCCGTCACGACGGTCCGCCCGGGCGACCTCGTCATCGCGCCGTTCGCCTGGTCGGACAACACGTGCCCGGCGTGCCGCGACGGCTTCCAGACCGCCTGCCCGCACGGCGGCTTCTACGGCAACCCCGGCGACGTGGGCGGTCAGCAGGCCGAGCTCGCGCGCATCCCGCTCGCGGACGGCAGCCTCGTCGC
>JAQSXO010000456.1 GCA_029256625.1 Cellulosimicrobium sp.
CCCGTCCTCGACCGGAAGGCGCCCTGTCCTGTGAGCAGCATCCGTCCACTGCGCGTCGCGATCGTCGGCGCTGGTCCCGCCGGGATCTACGCCGCGGACATCCTGTCCAAGACCGACCTCGACGTGAGCATCGACCTGTTCGAGCGCCTGCCCGCGCCGTTCGGCCTCGTGCGCTACGGCGTCGCGCCGGACCACCCGCGCATCAAGCAGATCATCGTCGCGCTCCACAAGGTGCTGAGCCGCGGCGACATCCGCCTCCTCGCGAACGTGGACTACGGCGTCGACCTCAAGCTGGACGACCTGCGCCAGTACTACGACGCGGTGATCTTCTCGACCGGCTCGATCCGCGACGCGGCCCTGCCGATCGAGGGCATCGACCTGCCCGGCTCGTACGGCGCGGCGGACTTCGTGTCCTGGTACGACGGCCACCCCGACGTCCCGCGCACGTGGCCGCTCGAGGCGCAGCAGGTCGCGGTCCTCGGCGCGGGCAACGTCGCGCTGGACGTGGCGCGCGTGCTCGCCAAGCACGCCGACGACCTGCTGCCGACCGAGGTCCCGCAGAACGTCTACGAGATCCTCAAGGCGTCGCCCGTCACCGACGTGCACGTCTTCGCCCGCCGCGGGCCCGCGCAGGCCAAGTTCTCGCCGCTCGAGCTGCGCGAGCTGGGCCACGTCCCCGACGTGGACGTGATCGTGTACCCGGAGGACTTCGAGTTCGACGAGGGCTCCATGGCTGCGATCAGCTCCTCGAACCAGACCAAGCAGGTCGTCAAGACCCTCACGGACTGGACGCTCAAGGACCCGAGCGAGAACACGGCGTCGCGCCGCCTGCACCTGCACTTCCTGCACGCCCCCACCGCCGTGCTCGGCGACGGCAAGGTCGAAGCGCTGCGCACCGAGCGCACGCAGCTCAACGGCGACGGGACCGTCTCCGGCACGGGCGAGTTCCACGAGTGGCCCGTCCAGGCCGTGTACCGCGCGGTCGGCTACTTCGGCTCCCCGCTCCCCGAGATCCCGTTCGACGAGCTCAAGGGCGTCATCCCGAACCGCGAGGGCCGGGTCATCGACATCGACGGCGAGCACATCCCGGGCGTCTACGCGACCGGCTGGATCAAGCGCGGGCCCGTCGGCCTCATCGGCCACACCAAGTCGGACGCGTCCGAGACGATCCGCCACCTGGTCGAGGACGTCACGGGCGCCGGTGACGGCGGGGACGTCGCGGCGGCGGACCTCGCCGCAGGGCGCGTCGCGCCGCTCGGCGACCCCGAGGCGGTCGTGGACTTCCTCCGCGAGCGCGGTGTCGACCACATCGAGTGGTCCGGGTGGGAGCTGCTCGACGCGTACGAGCGCTCGCTCGGCGAGCCGCACGGCCGCGAGCGCGTCAAGGTGGTGCCGCGCGAGGACATGATCCGCGTGGCGCGCGGCGAGTCGCAGGTCGGCTGACCCGGCGGTCACCTGAGCGCTCGACACCTGGGCGCTCGAGCACCTGAGCACGTCCGACGGCGCCCCACCCTCCGCGGGTGGGGCGCCGTCGTCGTCCCCGGGAACGGGACGGTCGCCTCGGGCGTTCATCAGGGTGGGCGTCGACGAGGTCGGCGCCCGTCGGGCGCCCGGTGGACCACGCGGGTGCCCGAGGCGCGGAAGGGAGCACAGCGTGGGGCGTCAGCACTTCAACGGTCTCAAGACGGCCGGCCTGTTCGGCGTCATGTGGGCCATCGTCCTGGGCCTCTGGGCGCTGTTCGGCGCCAGGGCGAACCTGCTGTGGCTGTTCGTCGGCATCGGCCTCGTGACGACGTTCTACGGGTACTGGAACTCGGACAAGATCGCGATCCGCGCGATGCACGCGCGCCCCGTGAGCGAGCTCGAGCAGCCCGCCATGTACCGGATCGTGCGCGAGCTCTCGACCGAGGCGCGCCAGCCGATGCCCCGCCTCTACGTCTCGCCGACGCAGGCCCCGAACGCGTTCGCGACGGGCCGCAACCCCAAGAACGCGGCCGTGTGCTGCACCGAGGGCATCCTGCGCCTCCTCGACGAGCGCGAGCTGCGCGGCGTGCTCGGGCACGAGCTCATGCACGTGTACAACCGCGACATCCTCACGTCGTCGGTCGCGGGCGCCCTGGCCGGCGTGATCACGTCGCTCGCGCAGTTCCTGCTGATCTTCGGCGGCGACCGCGACCGCGGCGGCAACCCGCTCGCGGCGATCGCGATGGTCGTCCTCGCGCCCGTGGCGGCGATGCTCGTCCAGCTCGCGATCTCCCGCACGCGCGAGTACGACGCCGACGAGGACGGCGCGAAGCTCACCGGCGACCCGCTCGCGCTCGCGTCCGCGCTGCGCAAGCTCGACGCCGGGACGCAGCGGGCACCGCTGCCCCAGAACCGCGACCTCGTGGACGTGTCCCACCTCATGATCGCGAACCCGTTCCGCGGCGCGGGCGTCGCGAAGATGTTCGCGACCCACCCGCCGATGGCGGAGCGCATCAAGCGCCTCGAGACGATGGCCGGGCACGGCCCGGGCTACGGCGGCATCACCTACCACTGAGCCGGGGCGTCCCGAGGAACGAGGGAGCGCGGCGCGGGTGGCACGATGGCCGCGTGCCGCGCCGCAGAACCCACCTCGCCCGCGATCTCACCCTCGTGCTCCTCGCGCTCGGCGGGCCCGCGCTCGTGCTGCGGCAACGGCACGGCCGGGGGTGGATCGTCGACGACGTGGTCACCGCCGTGACGGTCTCCGGTCTCGTGTGCCTGGCCGCCGCGGTCGGCCTCGCGCTGACGCGGCGCGCGCCCGGCCCGGTCGCGCGCGAGACGGCGCTCTACGTCGTCGTGGGCGTCTTCACGGCCGTCGGGGCGGGTGTCGCGACCTGGCGCGTGCTCGACGAGCAGGCCCTCGTGGTGGCGTGGTCCGGGCTGCTGGGGGCGTACGCCGCGGTCGCCCTCCACGTCGGTCTCGCGGTCACGGCGCGGAGGCGCCCGCCGCGCTGACGTCCAGCACGTCGAGGAGGACGCGCGCGACGCCGTCGTCGTCGTTGGCGGCGGCCCGGTCCGTCGCCGCGGCCAGCACGTCCGGATGGGCGTTGGCGACGGCGAACGAGCGGCCCGCCCAGCGCAGCATCGGCAGGTCGTTGGGCATGTCGCCGAA
>JAQSXO010000030.1 GCA_029256625.1 Cellulosimicrobium sp.
CGCGTCGCCGTGCGCGTCGGTCCCGAGCCAGGTGGCCAGGCGTGCGTCGCGGCCGAGTCGTCCGAGGGTGAGGGCGACGTTGGCCAGGCTGCCGCCGGGGTGCTCGTCGACGCTGCCGTCGGCGCGGTGCACGACGTCGATGAGCGCCTCACCGACGACCAGCACGTGTCGGTCGTCGGCGGTCGCCTCTGCGGGTGCCGCTTCGGTGAACGGTATGGCGGGCATGGCTTAGATCGCCTCCCCGAACTCGCGGATCGTGATGCCGGTGAACTGCGCGGGGCCGCCGTCGGTATAGAGCGAGATCCCGGTGTCGGTCTCGCCGAAGTGGACCTGTTGCGAGAGCACGGTGTGGCCCGCGTTGACGAAGACCTCGACGCTCTGGGTGTCGACGAGGATGCGGAGGTGCACGGATCGGGCGCCGGCGTCGATGGGGGCGGCGGCCCGGGAGTAGGGCGCGAGCGAGTACCCGGCGAGGTCGGAGGGGCCGCGGTCGACGTACAGGTCTGCTCCGTACTTGCCGATGTTCGTGTGCCGGGATCCGTCGGGGGAGCGGCCCACGGAGATGCCGACGTTCGTCGCGGTGTCCCAGGCGACGTCGAGCTCGATCTCGTACGCGCGCCCGCTCCAGGGCAGGACGGCGCTGCCGTCGACGGTCCGGTCGGGGAGTGTGGTGGTCGCGGTGACGTAGTTCGCCAGCGCCGCCACGGGTGTGCTCAGGAGGGTGTACCAGCCGCCGGGCTGCCGGGCGAGCCGCAGCTCGCGGACGATCGAGTTCTGCCCGTTGTAACCGTCGGTCGCGTCGGTAGGGACGTCGCGGGCGGCGTACTTCCAGTTGTTCATCCACGCGACGGCGAGCCGCTTCGTCTCGGGAGCGTCCACCGACGGCCAGGTGACGGCGGCGTACCAGTCCCAGCCCCAGTCGAGCCACTGGGGCGTGATGTCGTCGGCGTGGAACTGCTCACCGTCCCAGGAGCCTGTCCAGTACGCGTACGTCATGGGGAGGCCGATGCCGTAGGCGTCCATGCTGGCGCCGAGCACCCAGTGGCGTGTCCCGTCGTCGGCGGTCATCTCGAACAGGTCGGGGCACTCGATGCCGCCAAGGGCATGGTTCGGGTAGTCGAAGTTGCGGCGTAGCGTCCAGTCGCGCAGGTTGGGCGAGGTGTAGAAGGCGGCGTACCGCAGTCGTCCGACGACGCAGACCCATTCTCCGCGAGCGGTATCCCAGTGGATCTTGGGGTCGCGGCACCACTCGGCGTTCTCGATCTCGGCGGGCGTCGTCGCGGCGCGGCCGTCGGTGTTGACGATGACGGGGTCGGGCAGGGCGGTGAACGTGAACCCGCCGTCGGTCGACCAGTACAGGTATTGCTCCTGATACTTGCGGATGCCGTCGGTCGGTTGCGTCGCGAGTGCGACGACCGCTCCGGCGCCGAAGCCAGCGGTGTTCGCGGTGTCGACGACGGCTGACCCGGACCAGACGGGGAAGTCGGGCTGCAGCGGCATGACGGTGCCGTGGTGGGTGAAGGCGACACCGTCGGTGGTGGTCGCGTGGTCCCAGCCGCCGGGGCCGTTGTTCTGGTCGGAGTGCAGGTAGTACAGCTGGTAGGCGCCGTGCGTGGTGACCGGGCGTTGCGGGTCGCAGAGCCAGCCGCTGGGCGGAGTCATGTGGTAGACGGCGCGGAGCGAGCCCGGGGCTGCTGCTCGGGCTGCGGGCGGCACGGCGCCGCCGAAGATCAGGGCGAGTGCTCCGGCGCCGGCTCCCTGGAGCACGGTGCGGCGTGAGACGGACGGCGTCATTGCTGGTTCCTCTCGTGGACGGGTGGGCGCGACGAAGCGTTCACCCTGGTTCGGGCGGTGGTGGAAGGACGGCTGGCAGGAGGGAAGAGCTCGTCAGCCCAGTACGGCGGCAGGTTCAGGGGCGTCAGCATCGCTGGGCGCCTCGACGTCGATCGCGGTCACGTGCACGGTTCCTGGCCGTGCCGTCTCGAGGCTCGCGGTCACACCGCCGGCCCCCAGGAGGACCAGGTTCGACGCAGTCGCCTCACCGTCCCCGACGAGGACCTCGAGAAGGGGACCGTCGAGGCTGACGAGAAGCCTCGCCGGGCGGTCGCCCGGTAGGGGGACGGTGGTCGTCGACGGGAAGTCGGGGTGCACCGCCTCGGCGGCCGGGCCGCCGCGCGTGAGGCGCAGGCTCCCGGTCCCGGGTGCGTGCACGAGGTCGACGAAGGCGTCCGCCGTCCCGCGCAGCCGCACGCGGAGCGTGCCGGTCGTTGCGGGATCCCAGCGAAGCTCGACCAGGACGTGCCCGGTGAGCGAGATCTCCGCCGGGCGGTCGGCCACGGCGACCGAGGTCGCCGCCGCGAGGGCGAGGCGCTCGCGGACGAAGGCCGGCGGTGCCTGCACGAGCGTGGGTCGCCCTTGCACGGTGCGGAGCCCGAGGACGCGTGGCAACGACATCGCGCCGCGCCACGGGTTGGACGGGAAGGCGTGCGCGTAGCGCCAGTTGCCCATCCAGCCGATCGTCACGGCCTCGCCGCCCGGGGCGTCGTCGAACGTGACGGCGGCGTAGTAGTCGCGGCCGTGGTCGAGCCGGCGGAGATCGGGGGTGTCGGGGACGAACGCGGTCCCGTCGAAGTGCCCGACGAGGTAGTGCATCGACGAGCCCGTGGGATCGGGGTCGTCGCCGACCGGATTGGTGCTGAGCAGCAGGACCCACCGAGGGTCGTCGGCGTCACCGTCCAGGGGCAGCCTGACCAGGTCGGGGCACTCCCAGACGACACCTGTCGCACCCAGGGGACCGAAGGTGCTCAGGTGCTCCCACGACAGCAGGTCGTCGGAGGAGTAGAGCAGGACCTGACGGTCGTCCGCCTCGACGGTGAGCATGACCCAGCGTGGCGCCCGGCCGTCGTCGTACCGGATCACCTTGGGGTCACGGAAGGCAGCGGTGCCCCGGTCGAGGACCGGGTTGGCGGGGTCGGTCTCCCACGTGAAGCCGCCGTCGAGGCTGGTCGCCCGGGACTGTGCCTGGTGCCCGTCGTCGTAGGCGCTCGTGTAGTACGCGGTGAGCACGTCGTCGTCGGCACGGGACGTGACGACGGAACCGGAGAAGATCTGCTCGCCGGTCCGGTGCGGCAGCGCGACGGGGTGCTCGGTCCAGTGCCGCAGGTCAGGGCTCGTGGCGTGGCCCCAGCTCATGTTGCCCCAGTCGGAACCCTCCGGGTTGTGCTGGAAGTACAGGTGCCAGAGGCCTCCGTGGTGCACGAGCCCGTTGGGGTCGTTCATCCAGTGTCGCCGGGGGGTGAAGTGGAATCGGGGGCGGGGGACTTCGGTGCTCGTCGGTGGCACGGGACGGACTCCTCAGACCGAGTGCCGGCGTACGGGCGGGCAGGCGATGAGACGCGGCTTGTCGTCCGGCGCGGGGTCGACGCCGAGAAGCATGCGCACGCCCGCGGCGCCGAGCTCGTAGTGCGGCAGCGCGACCGTGGACAGGGTCGGGCGCAGGTGGGCGGCGATGACGTCCTGGTTGTCGAAGCCCATGACGGCGACGTCGTCGGGGATGCGCAGCCCGCGCTCGCGCAGGCCGTCGTAGACGCCCATCGCCACGCGGTCGTTGTGGCAGAACACGGCGGTGGCGCCGGACTCGATGACGTCCGACGTGCCGGCGTAGCCGCCCTCCTGCTCGGGTGCCACGGAGAGGACGAGCCCGGGGTCGAATCCGATGCCGGTCGCCTCGAGCGCAGCGCGGTATCCGGCCAGACGACCGGTCTGGGCGGGCGACGGGGTGGTGGTGTTGAGGAAGGCGATGCGCCGGTGACCGGCGGCGAGGAGCTCCTCGGTGGCGGTCCGCCCGCCCTGCTCCTCGTCGGGGACCACGGCGGGCAGCCCGCTGCCGTCGGCGAAGCAGTCGACCAGGATCGTGTCGGTCTGGTGCAGCGACTCGGGGACGACGATCTCGCGGTGGTACCAGGTGGAGTAGAGGATCCCGCGGACCTGGTGCTCGAGCATCATCGCGATGGCGTCGTTCTCTGCTGCCACGTTCCCGTCGGTGTTGGCGACGAGCAGGACGTAGCCGTGCTTCCACGCCTCGTCCTGCGCACCGTGGATGATCTGGCCGGCGAACGGGGTGGTGGCGATCTCGTCGGCGACGAGACCGATGAAGGGCGAGGTGCCACGGGAGAGGGTCTTCGCCAGTGCGTTGGGGCGGTAGCCGAGCTGCTCGACGGCCTCCTGCACCCGTCGTCGGGCGTCCTTGCCGATGCGCGCACCCGGCTTGTCGTTCACGACGTGCGAGACCGTGGCGACCGAGACGCCTGCGAGCTTCGCGACGTCGCGCATCGTGACGGTCGCACCGTGCTTACCGTTGCCTGGCGTGCTCATCCCTTGGTCGCCCCGCTCTCGAGTCCGTTGATCATCGCCTTGTTCAGGACGAGGAATACCAGCAGCAACGGGGTCACGGTGACGCACACGGCCGCGAAGGTCGCCGTCCAGTCGGTGTTCCCCATCGCGCCGATGTAGTTCTGCAGACCGAGCGGGATCGTCTTGAGCCCGTCGGACAGGACGAACGTGTTGGCGAAGATGAAGTCGTTCCAGATGAAGATGCTGTTCACGAGCACCACCGTGATGATCGTGTTCACCGACAGCGGGGTCGTGATGCGGGCGAAGATCCGGTACGGGCCCGCGCCGTCGAGCGACGCCGCCTCGTACATCTCTCGGGGGATGTACTCGTAGAACGACGAGAACAGGTAGATCGCCATCGGCAGCGAGAACGCCGCGAGCGGGATGATCATCGAGGCGTACGTGTCGAGCAGCCCGACCTGCGCGTAGTCGACGAAGAGCGGGACGAGCGCGATCTGGACGGGCACGATGATGCCCAGCAGGAACAGGGCGCGCACGAGCCCGCTGAACCGGAAGCCGAGCACCTGCAGGGCGAAGGCGCCCATCATCCCGGCGACGACGATGAGCGCGCTCGCGCCGAGGGTCACGACGAAGCTGTTGACGATGTTCATCCACAGGTTGCCGGTCGCGAACGCCCGCGCGTAGTTGTCGAGCGTGAGCTCACCGGGGATCGCGAACGGGTTGCCGCCGGCGAAGTCTGCCGCGGTGCGGAAGCTCGTCAGGAACAGCCAGGCGAGCGGGTAGACCTGGACGACGACGATCGCGACGATCGTGACGGTCAGCAGGGTGCGCTGGACGCGGAGCCGGGAGGAGCGCGACGAGTGCGCTCGGGCCGGCGGGCGCGGGGGGCGCGAGGTGTCGCCCGTGGATCGGGCCAGGACGGGCGTGGTCACGAGGCGTCCCTTCGACGGAGCAGGAGGAAGATGAGGCCGACGGCGACCAGGCACTCGACGACGATGAACACGGAGATCGCACTGGCGTAGCCGTAGTCGGTGTGCACGAACGCGGTCTTGTACATGTAGGTGGTCAGCAGCTCGGAGGCCTGGCCGGGGCCGCCGTTCGTGAGCAGATACGGGATGTCGAACCCGCGCAACGCGAACGTCGTCGCCATGATCGTCGTCGTGATCCACACCGGCCGGATGTAGGGAAAGCGGATGCGCCAGAACACCTGCCACCACGATGCTCCGTCGAGTCGCGCGGCCTCCTCGAGCTCGCGGGGCACGGCGATGAGCGCCGCGTAGACGATGAGCATGTACAGGCCCGTGAACCGCCAGCCCTCCGGAACGGATACCGCGGCGAGCACGGTGTCCACGTTCGACAGCCACGCGGTCTGCAGGCTCTCCAGCCCGACCCATCCCAGGATCTGGTTGAGCAGACCGACGGGCTCGAGCGAGTAGATGCGCTGGAACAGGAACGCGATCGCGACGGTCGAGATGACGGCAGGCAGCAGGTAGAGGGTCTTGACGAGCTCGCGCGCGCGGGGGAGCGCCGTCAGCAGACCTGCGACGGCCAGCGCGCCGCCGAGCTGGAGCACGAGGCAGATGGCGAGGTAGCCGAGGGCGTTGCCGAACGCGGTCCAGAAGACGTCGTCGCGCGTGAACATCTTGGTGTAGTTGTCCAGTCCGACGAAGTCCATGTCGCTGATCCCGTCCCACCGGAACAGGCTCAGGAACAGGGACTGCACGATCGGCAGCAGCACCGCCACGCCGTAGAGAACGAGCGGGGGCACCAGGAAGACGAGGACTGCGATCCGCGACCGGCGCGGAAGCATCGACGACCTCAGCGGTGTGCGCCGTGTCTGCGGTCGAGGTCGCGGTCGGGCCGCGACGTCGACCGTGGCGGTGTCAGCCATCGATGTTCTCCCGCAGCGTCGCGTCCATGGTCGTCACGAACTCCTCCGGCGTGATGTCGCCCTGGACCAGGAGCGTCAGCTCCTGCTGGAGCCGCGTGTTGGTGGCCGGGTCGAGCTGCGTGTCCCAGGGCATCGCGATCTTCGGTCCGACCGTGTCAGCCTGCTCGACCGCGCGGGAGTACAGCGGGGTCGCATCGGCGGGGATCGCGGTCTGCGCGGTCGTCGTCGGAGACAGCGCACCCGTGGCCGCGTAGATCTCGGGGTATCGCTCGAGCGCGAACTTCAGGAAGTCCCGGACGAGCGGGTCGTACGTCTGGGCGTTGACCGCCATGCCGATACCGGACGGCGTGACGTACTCGTCGTCGGTGGTGACGGCGCCGTCGATCGTCGGGAGGGTGAAGTAGTCCACGTCGTCGCGCACCCCCGGGTCGAGCGCTTCCGTGGCGAGGTTGCCCAGCTCCCAGGTGCCGATGTTGTAGACGGCGGCCTTCCCCGAGGTGAACAGCGCCTGGGCGTCCGCGTAGCCCGTGGAGGAGAAACCCTCCTGGAAGCACCCGGCCTTCCCGAGCTCGGACAGCCACTCGGCGGCGGCGACGCCGGCGGGATCGGAGAACGACGCGTCGCCGTTCTTGAGGTCCTGCACGTATTCGGGCCCGGCCATGCGGAACGGGTAGTACGCCATGTACCGCTCGAGCGGCCACTGGTCCTGGCCGTCGAGCGCGATCGGCGTGATGCCCTGGGCGCGCAGGTCTCGGCAGAGCTGGGGGAAGTCGTCGAGCGTCGCGGGGACCGAGACGCTCGCCTCCTCGAACAGTGCGGTGTTGTACCAGAAGAACTCGAGCTGGAACTCGAACGGCACCATGTACAGCGAACCGTCGTCGAACCGCTGGTAGCCCAGGGCGGCCTCGCGGTAGTCCTCGGCGAGTCCGAGGTCGTCGAGCAGCGCGTCGACGTCGATCATCCGGTCCTGGCTCGCGAGCTTCTGCGCGAACGGCGTGGCGTCGGTGTCGAAGAGCTCCGGGAGCTTGTTCGCGGCCGCGAGCGTCTCGTACTTCTGGATGTACGACGGCCGGTCCGGCGTGGTGATGAGGTTCAGCGAGAAGCCCGGGTGCTCGGCCGTGTACTCGTCGGCGATCTGCTCCATGGCCGTGATCACGCCGCCGTCGGCGGGTCGCGACAGGAGCCAGGAGATCTCGCGGGGCGTGATCTCACCCTCGGGGTTCACGTCGGTGGGGTCGGCGCCGCCGGTCCCGCCCGCGCAGCCGGTGAGCGCGAGGGCGGTGGCGGTGGCGGCGGCGAGGAGTGCTGCGTTGCGCTTCCTGATGGCCATGGTCAAATCTCCGTCGATCAAGGGATGGGTAGGGGCAGCAGGTCGAGATGCGGTCTAGGTGGCTGCGGCGAGCACGTCGTCGAGAGCCGTGGCGTCGTCGAGAGTTCGCGCCGTGTCGTGCGTCGCACGGGGGGCGAGCGCGAGGCGGGTGAGGATGGCGGTGCCCTCCCCGACGAAGGCCCCGACGCGCCCGTCCGTCCGGTCGTAGAGGCGGGTGCTCAGCACCGTCGCGTCGTCGACCGTGGCGACGCACAGGTCGCCGTCGACGATCACCTCGAGCTCGTGCTCGCCGGGGTCGAGCGCGCACGGGCGCTCGAGCTCGACGGCGAACGGCACGTCGCCGGAGATCTGCCACTGCTCCGTGCCGGTCTGCCGGCGCGGCCACCGGTCCAGGACGAGGCGCTGTCGGTGCGGTTCGAGGCGCAGCACGTACCCCTCGTCGCCGTCCGCGCTCGCACGCAGCAGGAGGCCGACCTCCCGGGTGCCCTGCGCGATGTCGAACCGGGCGGTGAGCCGGTACGCGGCCGGGGCGTCCTCGGGTGAGAGAACGCTCGCGAGTCCGTCGGGGGCGACCAGTGACGTGCCGGCGGGGACGACGTCCACGGGCTCGGCGAAGGTGTCGCGCAGCTCGCGGGTGGGGTGGAAGGCGAGCGTGCCGTCCTCGCGCTGCTCGGCCTCGAGCACGGACATCGTGCCCGCCCACTGCCACGCTCCGTCGTCGTTCGCGCCCTCGCGCGAGGCGATCCAGCCGAAGAAGAACCGCCGGCCGTCGCGCTCCGCGGACTTGGCGGCGTAGTAGGCGCGCCCGTCGAGCGTGTCGTGCTCGGGCACGAGCCACGGGCCCTCGATGCTGCGGGCCATCCGGTAGCGCGTGGTGAAGGCGTCGCTGAACTCGGAGTACACGAGGTACCACCACTCACCCCACTGGAACACCTCGGGGCACTCGTGGGCGACGTACCGGCGCGGGTCCCAGAACGGCGCCGCGGCTTCCCACGTGGACAGGTCGCGCGAGACGCACTGGGCGATGACGCCCCGTCGGCGCTCCGGCCCGTGGCCGTGACGGGCCGTGATCAGCATGCGCCACAGCCCGGCCTGGGCGTCCCGGAAGACGAACGGGTCGCGCCAGTCCCCGGTCTCATAACCGGGCGTCGCGCCGAACGTCTCCTCCGGGCGGCTCTGCCAGGAACGCATGCCGTCGCGGCTCGTCGCGTGCATGACCACCTGGAGCGGTCGCCCGTCCGCGCCGACGTGGGCGGGGTTCTGCCCGGTGTAGAACGCGTGGTGCGTCCCCTCGGCGTCCAGGACGATGCTGCCCGTGTAGACGTTGAAGTCCTGTGCGGCCGGTCCACCCGAGGCGAGCGCCTCCCCGGCGTCGTGGAAGTCGACCAGGTTGTCGGTGACGACCCGGTGCCACGGCATGCCGTCCTTCGGCGTGCGACGCGTCTCGTGGAGGTAGAAGAGGTGGAAGACACCGTCCTCCTGCCAGGGGATGACGTCCCCCACCCAGGCGTCCGTCGGCTGGTAGAACCCTCGCTGGTCCATTGCTACCCATCGTCGTGGTTAAGCGGTTGCGCACACCGTAGCGGCCACTCGCGAGGATGGTCAACCGGTTGACCAAAGGTCTGCAGATTTTGGCTGCGGGATTGCTAGCGAGCCTGGCTGCCACCGGCTTCGACGGCCCGGCGCTGGGCTGACCCTGAGTTCCGTGGAGCCTTTCTGGGCGCTGACGACCGTTCGGGCCGCTCACGCGCGGACCGCAACAGGCTCAGGCCGAACCAGAACAGTGACGAACCGCAAGTGAGGTCCGAGCGGCTCATGAGGTGCTGCGGGCATCGAACCGGCGCCGATACTCGGACGGCGACGTGCCGAAGGCGGCGGCGAAGCTTTGCCGGAGCGTCACGGCGCTGCCGAACCCGCACGCGTCAGCGACCTGGTCGACCGCCAGGTCGGTCGACTCGAGCAGCCGGCGGGCCTCGTCCAGCCGGCGTGAGCGGACCCAGGCGGCCGGGGTGGCGCCGGTGGAGGCGCGGAACGCGCGGACGAAGGTGCGTCGGCTCATGTGCGCCGCTGTGGCGAGGCGCTCGACCGTGAGGGTCTCGCCGAGGTGCTCGAGCGCCCAGGCGACGACGCGGGAGACCGGGTCGTCGGACGCCTGCGCGGGCACCGGGCGCTCGATGTACTGCGCCTGCCCGCCCTCGCGGTGCGGCGCCACGACGAGGTGCCGCGCCACCTGGTTGGCTGCCGCCGCGCCGAGCCGACGGCGGACCAGGTGCAGGCACGCGTCGATCGCCGACGCCGTCCCGGCTGAGGTGAGCACGTCGCCGTGGTCGACGTACAGGACCGAGGCGTCCAGGGCGACATCGGGGTGGCGGCCGGCCAGCATGTCGACCGCCTGCCAGTGCGTCACCGCGCCGCGGCCGGAGAGCAGGCCTGCGTCTGCGACGGCGACCGCCCCGAGGCACAGGCCCGCGACGGTGGCGCCGCGGTCGTGGGCCCGTGTCAGCGTCCGTCGCAGCGTGGTCCCCACGGTGCGGCCGTCCTCGAACCAGGACGGGACGACGACGACGTCCGCACCCTCCGCTGCTGCGGAGCCCTGCACCCCGCCGATCCGGTACCCCTCCGCCGTGCGGACGGATCCGGCACGGTCGGAGAACAGCACGGTCTCCCAGGAGCCGAGGCCCTGCCGTGCCACCTCGTCGAAGACGATCTGTGGGACGGACAGGTGGAACATCGTGACGCCGTCGAAGGCGTAGACGGCGATGCGCAGCGGCGGTCCGGAGGTTGGCACGAATCCATCGTAATGATGCACGCGTGCCAACGGCCGAGCCGTGCTTGGGCTACGAGGATGGAAACGTCGCCCCCGGAGGCGGCGTCCCCGAACCAAGGAGTACCCCGTCATGACCAGCCCGCGCCGCGCCCTCGTCCTCGTCGACGTCCAGCAGGACTACTTCGGCGGCCCGCTCGAGATCCAGTACCCGCCGCACGCCGAGTCCCTGCCCCGGATCGCAGCGGCGATCGACGCAGCCCACGCGGCCGGCATCCCCGTGGCCGCCGTGCAGCACACGATGGGCGAGGGTGCGCCGGTGTTCGACCCGAGCGCCCCCGGCTTTCAGCTTCACCCGGAGGTCGAGAGCCGCCGCACGGACTCGTGGAAGTCGGTCGTGAAGCAGTACGGCACCGTCTTCGGCGGGACGGACCTGCTCGACTGGCTGCGCGACCACCAGGTCGACACCGTCACGTTCGTCGGCTACATGACCAACAACTGCATCATCGCCTCCGTCGCTGAGGCCGAGACGCACGGCCTGGCCGCCGAGGTGCTGTCCGACGCGACAGGCGCGATCAACATCGCCAACGACGCCGGCTTCGCGGACGCCAAGACGGTGCACACCACTCTGCTTGCCCTGCTGAACTCGAACTTCGCCGCCGTCGCCGAAACGGCCACGTGGACCGACGCGCTCACCGCCGGTGAGGCCCTGCCCAAGAGCGACCTCGGCACCTCCGCCGTCGTCGGCGCGCAGCGGGCCGCCCAGGGCTGACCACCACGCTCGGGATGACGGCGACCACGCTCGGTTGAGCGTGGTCGCCGAACTCATCGAAACGGCACCCAGGTCAACAGCAAGGCAATGACTGCATCATCGGTCGAACCGGTGCCGCTGCGACGCATGTGTGTCTGAGCAGTTCGCGTCGTGACGCCCGGTGCCGTTGGACCGCGAGACGGCGGCGTGAAGAGGCCGGTCTCTGACTCGCGCAGCCGCCCCCCACAAAAGCGCTGGTGCGGCTTCGTAGGCTGAGGCGCTCAGAGACACGTTCTGGGGGATGAGGGGCTCATGGCCGACGTCGTCGCGATCTCCGCACAGGTGGAGGCGGCCGTTCGTGCCGCCCTGGCTGAGGTGCTTCCGGTCGAGCTGGCCGGCGCGGACCCGGTGGTCCGCCGGTCCGCGCGGGCGGACTTCCAGGCAGACGGTGCGCTCGCCGTCGCGTCGAGGGCGGGTCGGCCGCCGCGTGACGTGGCCGCGGACGTCGTCCGCCAGGTCGGCCGGCAGGGCGACGCGTTCGCCGTCGAGGTGTCGGGGCCGGGGTTCGTCAACGTCACGGTGCCGGACGGCGTGGTGTGGGCGGCGGTGGCCGCGCGCCTCGCGGACGCGCGGCTCGGCGTCGCGGCGTCGCGCCGGGGTGAGCGCGTGGTCGTCGACTACTCGGGCCCGAACGTGGCCAAGGAGATGCACGTCGGTCACCTGCGGTCGTCGGTGATCGGCGACGCGCTCGTGCGGGTGCTGGGCCACCTGGGGGCGGAGGTGGTGCGGCAGAACCACGTCGGCGACTGGGGCACGCAGTTCGGCATGCTCATCCAGTACCTCGACGAGCATCCCGAGGCGGCGTGGCAGGGCCAGGGCGCCGCGACGATGTCGGCGCTCGACGCCCTGTACCGGGCGGCCCGCGCGGCGTTCGAGGCTGACCCCGGCTTCGCCGACCGGTCGCGCGCCCGCGTCGTCGCGCTCCAGGCGGGCGACGAGCCCACGGTCGCCGTCTGGCGCGCCCTGGTCCAGGAGTCGGAGGAGGCGTTCGCGCGGGTCTACGACCGCCTGGGCCTCCTGCTGGACGCCGGGGACCTCGACGGCGAGTCCCGCTACAACGCCGCGCTCCCCGGCATCGTGTCCGAGCTGCTCGCCGCGGGCATCGCGGTCGAGTCCGGGGGCGCCGTGGTGACGTTCACCGACGGCGTGGACAACCCCGACGGCGACCCGGTCCCGCTGATCGTGCGCAAGAAGGACGGCGGCTACGGCTACGCGGCGACGGACCTCGCGACGCTGCGCCTGCGCGTCGAGCGCTACCAAGCCGACCGCATCCTCTACGTCGTCGACGCGCGCCAGGCCCTGCACTTCCGGATGGTGTTCGACACCGCCCGGCGTGCCGGCTGGCTCCCCGACGGCGTGTCCGCCGAGCACGTCCCGTTCGGCACGGTCCTCGGCGCGGACGGGAAGCCGTTCAAGACCCGGTCCGGCGCGACCGTCCGCCTCGCCGACCTGCTCGACGACGCGGAGACGGCCGCCCGCGGCGTGCTCCAGGAGAAGGGCGACGACTTCACCCCGGCCGAGCGGGACGCCGTCGTGCACGCGGCCGCCACGGCGGCGGTCAAGTACGCCGACCTCTCCACCACGCGGACCCGCGACTACGTCTTCGACGTCGACCAGATGGTCGCCTCGTCGGGCAACACCGGCGTCTACCTCCAGTACGCGCACGCGCGCGTGCGGTCGATCCTGCGCAAGGCGGGGGAGCGGGGTGAGAACGTCGACGACGCCGCGCCCGCTCACCCCGCGGAGAAGGAACTGGTCCTGACGCTCGACGCGTTCGAGGTGACCCTGCGCGACGTCGCGGCGACCCTGGAGCCGCACCGGCTCTGCGGGTACCTCTACGACGTCGCCACCGCGTTCACGCGGTTCTACGACCTCTGCCCCGTCCTGAAGGCCGAGGGCGCGACGCGCGGCAACCGCCTCGCGCTGTGCGAGCTCACGAGCCGCACCCTGGCGACGGGCCTCGACCTTCTCGGGATCGCCGCTCCCGAGCGCCTCTGACAGTTCCGGCACGACGACGTCGCGCGCCTCCCCGGCGTCGTCCCGGAGCGCCGCGCCCCCACCGCGCGCCTCGGCGCCTGGAGTCGCGACCCGTTGACCCCTCCGGGCGACCGGGCTACTCTCTGCGCCCCCATTCGGAAAGTGCGACCGAAATTTCGGCCGTCGCGACACGAAGGAGTGCCTGATGGATGGATCGACCGCGCTCACCCCCCGTGCGGTGCAGCGCCGGCCCGGAGCCGCGCTCGTCGCGGGCGGACTCGTCGGCGGACTGGCCCTCGCGGCTGGTCTCGCCGCCCCCGCAGCGGCGGAGAACATCCCGGCGGGGAGCGTCCCTGCGACGGCGGCGCCCGGCGTCGGACCCGCAGGTCTGACCGGCGCGCAGCGCGCGACGCTGGAGACGTACCTCGAGGACACGTACACCTCGCTGGTCGCCATGACGGACGAGGAGACCGGCCTGCCCGCGGACAACATCGAGGGCGACCTGGACCCCGCGTCGAGCAGCGCGTACACGTCGCCGACGAACATCGGCGGCTGGCTCTGGTCCACCGTCGTCGCGCGCGACCTGGGCCTCGTCGACGACGAGGAGGCGCGCGACCGCCTCGCGACGACGCTCGACACGCTCGCGTCGCTCGACCGGCACGAGGCGAGCGGCATGTTCTACAACTGGTACGACCCGGCAACGGGCGACCGGGTCGAGACGTGGCCGGACGACGGGAACACGGTCCACCAGTTCCTCAGCTCGGTGGACAACGGCTGGCTCGCGGCCGGGCTGCGCGTCGTCGCGGAGGCCGAGCCGAGCCTCGCCGAGGAGGCCCTCGCGATCTACGACGACATGCACTTCGGCGCCTACTACAACCCCGAGGCGCGACCGGAGCTCGGCGTCGGGCTGCTGCGCGGCGGGTTCTGGGACGTCGAGCCGCCCGGCTGCTCGGTCGCGGGCGACTACCTCGGCACGGGCACGGACGTGTTCTACACGTGCCACCACTACGACACGACGGTCTCGGAGACGCGCATCGCGACGTACCTCGGCATCGCCGAGGGCGAGGTCCCTCCGGAGGCGTACTACGCGAGCTACCGGACGTTCCCGGACACGTGCGACTGGTCGTGGCAGGAGCAGAAGCCGATCGGTGAGACGCGCGAGCACCTGGGCGTCCCGGTCTTCGAGGGCGCGTACCGGTACCGCGACCTCGCGGTCGTGCCGGGCTGGGGCGGCTCGATGTTCGAGGCGCTCATGCCGGACATGCTCGTGCCCGAGGCGGAGTGGGGGCCGACGTCGTGGGGCGTCAACCACCCGCTCGTCGTGCGCGCGCACAAGGAGCACGGCCTCGACGAGGCCGGCTACGGGGCCTGGGGCTTCTCGCCCGCGAGCAA
>JAQSXO010000457.1 GCA_029256625.1 Cellulosimicrobium sp.
GACGAACTCCTCGTCGTCGTTCTGGCGCTCGGCCGCCGCGCGGAACGAGTCGAGGTCGTTGAGCAGGCGGCGGGCCTGGTTCTCCTGCACGTCGAGGCCCGTGAGGCGCAGCAGGCGGCGCGAGTGGTGGCCCGCGTCGACGACCTTCGGCTGGATCTGCACCGTCGTGCCGTCGATGTCGGTCGTGATCGCGAGCTCGTCGACGTCGAAGCCGAGGTTGTTGAGGTGCTCGATGCGGGCCGCGACGCGCCACCGCTCGTTCGCGTCGAACGACTCGGACGTCGTCAGCGCCTCCCACAGCTCCTCGTAGCGCGCCACGAGCGCGTCGCCGATCGCGACCTCGTCCACGTCCTCGTCGAGCAGCTCGCCCGCCGCGAGGTCCATGAGCTCGCCGATGATGTTCGTGCGCGCGAGGTCGACGTCGTACGAGCGCTGGCCGGGGGAGAGCTCGCGGTGCAGGTCGCCCGTCTCCGCGTCGACGAGGAACGCGGCGAACGTCTCCGCATCGCGGCGGAACAGCGTGTTCGAGAGCGACACGTCGCCCCAGTAGAAGCCGACGAGGTGCAGGCGCACGAGGAGCACCGCGAGCGCGTCGATGAGGCGCGTCGCGGTGTCCGGGCGCAGCGACTGGCTGAACAAGGCGCGGTACGGGAGCGAGAACTGGAGGTGCTCGGTGATGAGCACGGCCTCCAGCCGCTCGCCGTTCGCGTCCTGGCGCCCGGTGATGACGCCCACCGGGACGACGCTCGGCACCTCGAGCCGGCGGAGCTGCCGCAGCAGCTCGTACTCGCGGTACGCGACCGTCTCGCCGATCTCCTTGATCGCGATGACGCGCCCCGAGAGGCGGACGAACCGCACGATGTGCCGGGAGATACCGCGCGGCAGCGCCGCGAGGGTCTCGGCCGGCCACTCCTCGAGCGGGATGTCCCAGGGCAGGTCGAGGAGAGCCGGGTCGGGGGCCGACGCGGTGATCTGCAGGTTGTGCACCGTCACGGGGTCCATTGTCCACGGTCTCCGTCGGACGTCCGACGTGGGCGCGTCGTCATCCCTCGGCACGCCGACGGCGCCCGCCGGCCTCGGGTCGAGGCCGGCGGGCGCCGGGTCGGGCTGGACGGCCCCCGGGTGCGGGCCCGACGAGCCCCGCACCCGGAGAGCCGTCAGGCGCAGTCGAGCGCGTCGTGGTCGACGTCGAACGTCGAGGTGACGTCCTCGCCGTCGACCGTCGCGGCGCCCGTGACGGTCACCGAGCCGCTCGCGACCGAGGTCGAGCGCACCGCGAACGACTGGTACGCGTTCGATCCCGGGGCGACGTCGGCGTACTCGCGCGTGCCGTACGGCGTCGTCAGGGTCACGTCGACGGGCGTGTCCTCGCCGTTCGCCGCGCGGACGGCGAGGTACGCCTGGCCGGCCAGGCACCGCGCCTGCACCTCGACGTCGAGGTCCAGCTGCCCGCTCGGCGTGCCGTAGACCTCGAGCTCGTAAAGCGAGAAGCCCCACTGCGTCGCGCGCTCCGCGAGGTAGAGGCGCACGAACTGGCCGGTGCCCGAGACCGCGAGCTCGTCGACCCCGCCGTCACCGTCGGTGACGCCGTGGACCGTGGTCCAGGTCTCGCCGTCGGGCGAGGTCTGGATCTCGTACCCCGACCCGAACGCGGTCTCCCAGTCGATCACGACCTTGCTGAGGTCGTAGCTCGCGCCGAGGTCCACGGCGATCCACTCCGGGTCGCTCCACGCGCTGCTCCAGCGGGTGCCGGCGTTGCCGTCCACCGCCATCTCGGGCTCGTGACCGGCCTCGTCGATGCTGGAGGCCGTCACCGGGCGGCCCAGGGCGAGCGACTCGTCGCCCTCGTTCCCGCCCCCGCCCTCGGACTCGAAGCAGCGGAGGTAGCGGTAGGACTCCGCGGAGGTCTCGAACGACGGCGCCCAGTCCCACTCGTAGGTGAAGTACTGCACGTACGGCTCGGCCGCGGCGATGATCGCCGGGAGGTCCAGCTCGCCCCGGCCGAGGGCGACCTGCCGCATGTCGCCCGGCGCGTCGACGTTCACGGCGTCCTTGATGTGCAGCAGCTCGATGCGGTCCCCGTGCTCCTCGATCCACGCCGGGACGTCGAGGCCGGCGTCGGCGGCCCAGCCGACGTCGAGCTCGAACGTGACGTAGCGCGGGTCGGTGTTCTCCTCGATGACCTCCCAGGCGCTGACCATCTCGCCCGTCACCGGGTCTGGGTACCGCGTGGTGAACTCGCTCTGGTGGTTGTGCAGCACGATCTTGTTCGCGCCGTTCTCGTGCGCGTACTGGCCGAGCTGGTTCACGTACCCGGCGGTGGCGACCGCCTCGGCGTAGGTGCCGTACCCGCCTGCCATCCCGCCGGTGCCGATGTAGTCCTGGCCCAGCGCGACGGCGTAGGCGACCGTCTGCGGCCACGTCCCCCAGTCCGTGCTGCCATGGCTGGACGACACCTCGAGGCCGTGCTTGTCGAGGATCGCCTGGTACTCGTCGACGGGCATCGAGTAGGGCTGGTTGTACGGCTCGACGTTCGTGAACCCGGCGTTCGCGACCTCCCCGAGCACCCGGTCGATCGTCTCGGCCGACGGCGTCCCCGAGCCGCCGAGCTCACCCACGTGCGTGTAGAGCTGGATGGAGATCTTGGAGTCGGGGAGCCCCTCGTCCGCGCCGCACGTGACGGCCGCGGCGAGGGTGGACGGCGGGCTGGCGGCGGGGGACGGGGTCGCGACGGCCGGGGCCGCGGCGAGCGTGCCCGCGACGAGCGCGCCGCCCGTCAGTGCCACGCCGAGGCGTCGAGCGCGAGACGACAGGTGCGGTTTCAGCATGAGGCTCCAATTGACAGCGTTGTCGATTTGGGTGACGAACATGCGACTTCTGATGTCGCGTGTGCAAAAGTAGTGTTGTGGCCGACCAAGACCCTGTCAAGGGCGGGCCACGTCGGCCGTGACCTGCCCCGGCGCCGCGCCCCGCCCGGAAACGCCGCAGGGCGGGTCCTCCCGATCAGGAGGACCCGCCCTGCGGCGGTACGGCGAGACGGTGTCAGCTGCTGATGCGCTGGCCCGACGCGGCGCCGAAGACGTGCGAGTGACCCGGGCGGATCGTCACGTAGATGCGCTCGCCCTTGGCCGGGA
>JAQSXO010000458.1 GCA_029256625.1 Cellulosimicrobium sp.
CGCGGACGCGGCGAGGCCGATCCCGCCCGTGATCGCGGCGGCCTGGTCGGTGAGGATGTCGCCGAACAGGTTGTCCGTGACGATCACGTCGAAGCGCGACGGCTTCGTGGTGAGGAAGATGGTGGCCGCGTCGACGTGCAGGTAGTCGGTCGTGACGTCGGGGAACTCCGCGTTGACGGCCTCGACCGTCCGGCGCCACAGGTGCCCCGCGTGCACGAGGACGTTGTGCTTGTGCACGAGCGTGAGGTGCTTGCGCGGGCGCGCCTGGGCGCGGGCGAACGCGTCGCGGACGACCCGCTCGACGCCGAACGCCGTGTTGAGCGAGACCTCCGTCGCGATCTCGTGCGGCGTCCCGGTGCGCAGCGAGCCGCCGTTGCCCACGTACGGGCCCTCGGTGCCCTCGCGCACGACGACGAAGTCGATCTCGCCCGGGTCGGCGAGGGGCGAGGTGACGCCGGGGTACAGCTTGCCGGGGCGCAGGTTCACGTAGTGGTCGAGCGCGAAGCGCAGCTTGAGCAGCAGACCACGCTCGAGCACGCCCGACGGGACGCTCGGGTCGCCGATCGCGCCCAGGAGGATCGCGTCGTGGCCGCGGATCGCCTCGAGGTCCGCGTCGGTGAGCGTCTCGCCCGTCGCGTGCCAGCGGCGCGCACCCAGGTCGAACGGCGTCGTGGAGACCTTCACGTCCGAGCCGGCCACGGCGGCCTCGAGCACGGCGAGCCCCTGCTCGACGACCTCGGTCCCGATGCCGTCCCCGGCCACGACTGCCAGATCAATGGTGCGCGTCATGCGCCGAGCCTACGCCGCCGCGCCACCCCTCGGGACGGCGGTCTCACCTCTCGGACTCCTGCGCGAGTTGCGCAACCGGCCGCCACGGTGCACTATTAGGAAACTTTCCTAAAGCCCGTAGAAGGAACACCATGACCGCGCCCCCCTCGTCGAGGGTCCCCGGCACGCCGGGGTTGCTCCGCACGATCAACGATCGCGCGGCACTCGAGCTGCTGCTCGACGCCGGACCGCTCACCCGGTCCCAGATCGGCGACAGCACGGGCGTGTCACGACCGACCGCCTCGCAGATCGTCGCACGGCTCGAGCAGTCCGGGCTCATCGAGCCGACCGGCTCCGTGCAGGGCGCGCGCGGGCCGCAGGCGACGCAGTACGCCGCGCGCACCGACGTCCTCGTGGGGCTCGCGCTCGACGTCGTGCCCGACGGCGTCCGGGCGAGCGTCGTCGACGCGCTCGGCCGGACCCTCGGCGAGACCACCTTCGCCTCCGGTCCCGACCGCGCCGCCGCGACCGACGTCCGCACGGCGCGCGACCGGGCCTGCGCCGACGCCGGCATCCCGGTGGCGCGCGTGGCGACCGCGGTCGTCGGGGTCCAGGCCGCCGTGGCACCGCGCACGGGAGACATCGCCCTCGTCGGCGAGCTGCCCGGCTGGCCGCGCCAGGGTCTGCGCGCGCACCTCGAGGACGCGCTCGGCATCGACGTGCGGGTCGAGAACGACGTCAACCTCGCCGCCATCGCCGAGCGCGACGCCGGGCGGGGCGAGCAGAGCTTCGCCCTGCTGTGGCTCGGTGAGGGCATCGGCATGGGCGCATGGCTCGACGGCCGCGTCCATCACGGCACCAGCGGCGGCGCCGGCGAGATCGGCTACCTCCCCGTGCCCGCCGCCGGCATCGACGACTCGGTCAACGTGCAGGACCTGGTCGGCGGCCTCCGGCTCGTCGAGCTCTGCGCCCGCGCCGGGGTCCCCGGGGTCACCGAGACCTCCCCGTACGCCGAGGCCGTCGCCGCCGTGGCCGAGCACCGCGGCACCGCCGCCGTCCACGAGCTCGTGCAGGACCTCGCACGTCGCGTCGCGATCGTGCTCCAGCCCGTCGTGGCGATCCTCGAGCCCGACGCCGTCGTGCTCGGCGGGCCGACGGGAGTCGCGTGCGGCGACGAGCTCGCCGAGGCCACGGCCGCCGTGCTCCGCAGCACGGACCAGCGCACGGGCGCGGTCGTCGCGAGCGCGGTGCGCGAGCTCGCGGTCCTGCGCGGCGCTCGCTCCGTCGTCGCACAGGACGTGCGCACGCTCCTGCTCCACGCAGCGGGACGACCGGGCCACCCGGTCGGCACGTCACCGGTCCCGGGGTAGCTCCTCTTCACCTGCCCCGCGAGCGGTGGCCGGCCGGACGTGGCACGGCCGGCCACCGCTCATCCCCCGCTCAGCGCGGGTAGCGCAGCTCGAACCGCTCGCACACGAGCGGCATGTCGGGCGCGAACTCCCGCTCGAGCACACGCCGGAAGTACGTCTCGTGACCCTGGCGCCACGACTCGAGCGACCGGTCGTCCTCGCCCTCGGCCCGGGCGAAGTCCGCGTCGACGTCCTCGAACGCGACGATGTCGACCGAGGTCGTGCGGACGAGCGCCCGCGGGTGGCCCGCGCCGTCGAGCAGGATCGACAGCTCCCCGACGCGCGGCACGGGCTCCCCCGAGTCCTCGTACTCCCACAGGGCCGAGGACGTCGCGGTCTTCTCGCCGCTGAGGACCGCCGCGAGCAGACCGTCGGCGAGCTCGGGGTTGTCCCCGAACGACCACGCGGGCGGCGGCACCGTCTCGGAGACCGTGGTCCCGGTGACCACGCCCACGCGCGCCATCCCGGCGCTCGGCCGGGCCAGCTCCCAGAACGCGAGGATCTCCGCCGCCCTCTCGTCCACCACCACGTCGTCCGTCACCGGGTCCCCCTCGTCCGCCTGTCGGGTCATGCCCCTATCGTGGCGCACCGAGGGTCGATCTGCCCGGTCTCCCGCCATTCGTCCCGCCCGTGTCGCGCCGGCGCAGTCCCCTACCTCCTCGGACGCCGCGACCGGTTGCGGGCCTGGCGGCCTGCTGGCCCGCGCCCGGGTGAGCCGACAGCAAGGGTGGGTGACCCCTGTCGCGCGATCGTGGCGGGCCTGGCGGGTGCGGTGCGAGGAACGAGCACCGCGGATGGTAGATCGCGCGACAGGGGTCACCCACCCCCAGAGGTGAGCCGAGCTCAGAGGTCGAGGATCAGCGTGCGGCGCTGCCCTCGGTGTAGTCGGCGTCCTGCTGCTTCCACGCGAACAGCGAGCGCAGCTCCTTGCCGACCTTCTCGATCGGGTGCTGCGC